>NZ_CP028942.1:1500000-1640955 GCF_013307225.1 Polynucleobacter tropicus
GGCAAGCCCGCGTCCAACTGATGATTGAAGCTCACGATGAAAGCCCAGCCGCCTAAGAGGCAATTGCAATAACCCCCTTATAATTAGGGGATGGAAGCTGAACAACTAAACACCATCTCAAATACCTTGTCCGATCTGCTCACCCGTGAGCAAGCTCTTCGGGGGTATCTTTGACTACGAAGTAAAGTCACGTCGCCTTACTGAAGTTAATTCCATCCTAGAAGATCCGAGCATCTGGGATGACCAAAAGAAAGCGCAGGCCTTAGGCAAAGAAAAGAAATTGCTTGATGGCGTGGTTTCTACACTAACCGATCTCAATACCAATATCACTGGCGCTATCGAACTCTTCGATATGGCTAAAGAAGAGAGTGATTTTGAAACAATCGCTGCTATCGAGAAAGATGTGGAGAGTTATAGCAAGATCATTAATGATCTTGAGTTCCGTCGTATGTTCCACAATGAGATGGATTCTTGTAACTGCTTTATTGATATACAAGCTGGGGCTGGTGGTACTGAAGCCTGCGATTGGGCAAGCATACTCTATCGACAATACTTAAAGTATTGCGAGCGCAAAGGTTACAAAACGGAGATTTTGGAAGAATCCGATGGAGATGTTGCAGGCATCAAGAGTGCAACGATCAAAGTCGATGGTGAATATGCTTATGGACATCTGCGCTCTGAAACAGGCGTGCATCGCTTAGTACGCAAGTCCCCTTTTGACTCATCTAACGGTCGTCATACCTCCTTTGCTTCCATCTACGTCTATCCAGAGATTGATGATTCAATCGAAATTGAAGTGAATCCTGCTGATATTCGTACTGATACCTATCGCGCTTCAGGCGCTGGTGGTCAGCACATCAATAAAACCGACTCCGCTGTGCGTTTAACGCACGTTCCAACTGGAATTGTTGTGCAGTGCCAAAACGATCGCAGTCAACATCGTAATCGTGCGGAAGCCATGAGCATGCTGAAGTCTCGCCTCTATGAACATGAAATGCAGAAGCGTCGTGCTGAGCAAGATAAGTTAGAAGCCAGCAAAACCGATGTGGGCTGGGGTCATCAGATTCGCTCCTATGTTTTGGATCAAAGCCGCATTAAAGACTTACGCACCAACGTTGAGATTTCGAATACTCAAAAAGTATTGGATGGTGATCTCGATGCATTTATTGAAGCCAGCCTGAAGCAAGGCGTTTAATTAATCACGAATATGAACGATAAAACAAATTCAGCTAACACCCAAGGTCCAGTAACTGAAGCTGTTGATGAAAATCACATCATCGCCGAGCGTCGCGAGAAGCTAGCGAAACTCCGCTCAAACGGAGTCGCTTTTCCTAATGATTTTGTGCCAACCCATTTGGCAGCAGATCTTCATGCTCACTACGACAGCCTGACTAAAGAAGAGCTCGCCGAGAAAAAGATCCACGTTAAAGTCGCTGGTCGTATGGTCCTTAAACGCGTGATGGGTAAGGCTAGCTTTGCCACCATTCAAGACCGTAGCGGACAGATTCAGTTCTACATCAATGATGAACTCACTGGTGCCGATACCCATGGCGCTTTCAAGCACTGGGATATGGGTGACTTCATTTCCGCAGAAGGTAACCTCTTTAAAACCAATAAGGGTGAACTTTCTGTTGAATGCAATCAATTACGTTTATTGAGCAAATCACTGCGCCCATTGCCAGATAAGTTTCATGGCCTCTCCGATCTAGAAACAAAATATCGTCAGCGTTATGTTGATCTGATTGTTAACCCAGAAAGCCGCAATACCTTTAAAGCGCGTAGTAAGGCAATTGCTTCTATGCGCCGTCATATGCTGGATGCCGACTTCATGGAAGTCGAGACGCCAATGCTCCACCCCATTCCTGGTGGCGCAGCAGCTAAACCATTTATTACCCATCACAACGCTTTAGATATGCAAATGTTCTTGCGTATTGCTCCCGAGCTTTACTTAAAGCGCTTGGTAGTAGGTGGGTTTGAGCGAGTATTTGAAATCAACCGCAACTTCCGTAATGAAGGCGTAAGTCCTCGCCACAACCCAGAATTTACGATGATGGAGTTCTATGCGGCATACACAGATTACCGCTGGTTGATGGACTTCACAGAAAGTTTAATTCGCGCTGCAGCAATTGATGCTCAAGGTACTGCCGTACTAACCCACCAAGGTCGTGAACTTGATTTAAGCAAGCCGTTCCAACGCTTAACTATTAATGAAGCCATTCTCAAATACTGCGGTCAGTCTGGAAAAAGCTATGACCCCGCTCAACTTGAAGATGCTGCGTTCATTCGCGCGGAGCTCAAAAAAGGTGGCGAAAATCCAGATTCCCCAACCCTCAAAAACGCGGGTATTGGCGCATTGCAATTAGCGCTATTTGAATTGGTTGCCGAGGAACACCTTTGGGAGCCAACTTACATCATTGATTACCCAATTGAAGTTAGTCCGCTCGCCAGAGAATCCGATACCCGCCCAGGCATCACCGAGCGCTTTGAGTTATTTATTACTGGTCGTGAAATTGCTAATGGCTTCTCCGAGCTCAACGATGCTGAAGATCAAGCAAATCGCTTCCGCAAGCAGGTAGAGCAAAAAGAAGCGGGTGATGAAGAGGCGATGTACTTTGACCATGACTTCATTCGCGCCCTTGAATACGGCATGCCTCCGACAGGCGGTTGTGGCATTGGTATTGACCGTCTAGTCATGCTTCTCACTGACGCACCCAATATTCGTGACGTGATTCTCTTCCCACACTTACGTCGCGAAGAAGAATAATTCGGCGACAAGTTTTAATATCGGATTGAATGAGAAATAAAAAGGCACCTTATGGTGCCTTTTTATTTGACTACGATGATCTAAGCTAACTTAAGCTGGCAAACCCTTTTCATCGAAGACGCCTTCGAATAAAGCAGAGCTCAAGTAACGCTCGGCAGCATCTGGCAATACGACCACAATTGTCTTACCCGCATACTCTGGCTTTTTAGCCAAACGTACCGCAACGGCAGCAGCGGCGCCACAGGAAATGCCAACCAAAATACCCTCTTCCTTAGCAATACGGCGGGCAAATTCAATTGCCTCTTCATTGCTGACCTGCTCGACTTTATCTACCACTGATAAATCGAGATTGTCTGGAATAAAGCCAGCTCCAATGCCTTGAATCTTATGGGGGGCAGGTTTAATTTCTTCACCATTGAGTTTTTGAGTAATGACTGGGCTGGCAGTTGGCTCAACTGCCACCACCTCAATATTCTTTTTCTTCCCATTCTTAATGTAGCGACCCACGCCAGAAATCGTGCCACCAGTGCCTACACCCGCGACAAAGACATCAATCTTTCCATCGGTGTCTTCCCAAATTTCTGGACCAGTAGTTTTCTCATGAATCGCTGGATTCGATGGATTACTGAATTGCTGAAGCAATACATATTTACTAGGATCAGACTCGGCAATTTCTTTAGCTTTAGCAACGGCGCCATTCATTCCCTTCGGACCTTCAGTCAGAACAATCTTGGCGCCCAAAGCAGTCAATAACTTACGACGTTCTAAACTCATCGTTTCTGGCATTGTCAGTGTTAACGGAATACCGCGTGCAGCAGCTACGAAAGCCAATGCAATACCTGTATTACCGCTAGTTGGCTCAACGATCTCTTTGCCAGGTCCCAAAAGACCTTTTTCTTGGGCATCGTTAATCATGGCCACACCAATACGGCATTTCACTGAATAGGCAGGGTTGCGCCCTTCAATTTTGGCGAGCACGGTTGCCTTGGCTCCGTCGATAACGCGATTAAGGCGCACTAAAGGTGTACGTCCAATTGTTTGTGAGTTGTCAGCAAAGTAAGTCATTAATATTCCTTAAAACAATCAATCAGTTTGGTTGAGATCTTATGAGGTAAAACAAAATCTGTAAAAGAAAGGATTCTTATTAGCTAAGCACTAAATCTTCTATACGCTTAATTTTGGCTTTCTAAAGAATGTTGCAATCAATAAAAGCAGAAAAATGGTGAACCAAAGCAAAGACCACTCAGGCACCTGCAAACCAATAATGGGCGGAAGTTTCGCAGAACAAAGTCCATCTGCTTTAAATAACCAAGGAATATCCTGAGCCAATTGAAATTGATTAATCCATGTCTCCAACGGATCAATGCCACATGAACTTTCTGGGTGAGAAAGCAGCCACACCTGGCGAGCGGCCACTGAAAACCCATAAGCAGCCGACAATGTCGCTAGGCAATGAAAAAGCTTTCGCAATGGATTGGCTCCAGCAGCCATGAAGCAAAAGACAGCGATTCCTAGATAGCCAATTCGCTGCAAGATGCACAGGGGGCACGGCAAGAAACTAACGCCCTGATAGCCTGTTTGCTGCAAGATAACTGCGAAGACAACCAAACAAAGACTTAACAAGGATAAGAATAGATATTGGGATCGAGTCATATACAAATGATAGCTGTCTACTTAAATAACAGCGCAAACACATAGTTTTCATTCACTTTATTACCAAAAGTTGACTAAATATAAAAAGTTATTTCATCAAACACTTAGTAAGCAGTCAAATAATGAGGATAATTAAGGTTTTGCAAAATTTACCCCACTTGCTATGGCCGCATATAACACCGAAACCGTTTTAACCGTTCACCATTGGAACGACACCTTATTTAGCTTTACTACCACCCGCAACAAAGGCCTACGTTTTCGTAGCGGCCATTTTCTTATGATCGGTCTTGAAGTTGAAGGCAAACCATTAGTTCGTGCCTACAGCGTAGCAAGTCCTAACTACGAGGAGCACTTAGAATTTTTAAGCATCAAAGTTCAAGACGGTCCATTAACGTCTCGCCTACAAAAAATTCAGGTGGGCGACCCTATTCTTGTAAGTGAAAAGTCAGTTGGGACTTTGGTTCTGGATGATCTCAACCCAGGGAAACACCTCTATCTCTTTAGTACTGGCACCGGCCTTGCTCCATTTATGAGCATCATTCGCGACCCAGAGACTTACGAGAAATTTGAGAAAGTAGTTTTAATTCATGGCGTGCGTTTAGTGAGCGAGCTTGCTTATGCTGATTACATCAAAAATGAGTTAACCCAAGATGAATATCTTGGTGAACTGATTCGCGAGAAGCTTATCTACTACCCAACAGTCACTCGTGAAGCATTCAAACACACTGGACGTTTAACAACTGCGATTGAATCGGGTCAACTCTTTAAAGACATCGGCTTGCCACCACTAGATCCAGCAGTTGATCGCGCGATGATCTGCGGCAGCCCATCTATGCTCAAAGAAACATCTGAAATGCTGGATGCAAAGGGCTTCAAGGTTTCTCCAAGCCTTGGTCAGATGGGTGACTACGTATTTGAGCGTGCTTTCGTAGAAAAATAACTTCAAACTAGTCAAGCTTTATATATCTAAAAGTAATATAAATATCGCTATATATTTCTTGTAGATATATAGACCCCTTGGTAAATTCTCTTTAACGAGTTATTTACCAAGGAATTTCGATGTCCCCCGTTCGCGAGCATTACAACCCCGTCATTACCAAGCTACTTCGGGAACATGACCGCCTTCCGCATGAGAAGGTCGCAGAACGCAAGCAATTCCAGCGTCAAATTCTATTTCTCATGAACACTATCAAGCTCGAAGAGTTTGAACAGTCTTTTGCTTGATAAGGAATAAATCATGATTCAATTTTTCTTCGACTCCACGCAGTTCATCATTTCCGGTGCACTTGTAGGCCTTTTGGTTGGCATGACTGGAGTTGGTGGCGGCTCTTTGATGACACCACTCCTAACGATTATTTTTGGCGTAGCGCCAACAACCGCCGTTGGAACCGATCTTGCATTTGCGGCAATTACTAAAGGGTTTGGCACTGCCGCACACAGACTGCATGGCAATGTTCGCTGGGATATTGTTCGCTTGTTATGCATTGGCAGCTTAACGACCGCAGTGATTTCAATTTTGACGTTGAAGTTTGTTGGCCCAGTTTCAAAAAATTTCAATCACTTTATTAGCGTTTCTATTGGCATCTCAGTATTACTAACAGCAGTTTCATTGTTATTTAGAGCAAAAATTCTCAAATGGGTTCAAGATAACCCAAGCTTCTTACCAAGCGGTGTGCGCTTAAAGGCAGCCACCATTATTGTTGGTGCGGTAATTGGCGTCTTAGTAACCGTCTCTTCGATCGGTGCTGGTGCGATAGGAGCAACTTTGATATTGGTACTTTATCCACACCTCAAACCAGCAGAGGTAGCAGGTACTGATATTGCCTACGCCGTCCCCCTAACGGCTTTAGCCGGCATAGGTCACTGGTGGTTAGGCAATGTGCACTTTGATTTGTTGTTTGGCCTCCTATTGGGATCGGTTCCTGCAATTTGGCTAGGTGCAAAACTTTCTAGCGCTCTATCAGAGCGCGCCACAAGAACCACTCTAGCTGCAACCTTGTTTTTAGTTGGAATTAAATTAGTCTCTTCATGATTACTCCAGAATTTTGGTCTATTCCGGCTAGAACCTTAAGCCCAGCCGAGCTTGCACAAAAGTCCACTGTTTTAAAAGAACGTCTGGCTGAAATTGTTAAGCGCTTTTCAGACGTTCGCTTTGCTACGAGTCTTGCCGCTGAAGATATGGTGGTCACTGATGCCATTCAAAAAGCAAAAGCCAATATCAAGCTTTTTACTTTAGCCACAGGCCGTCTTCATCAAGAGACTGTCGATATGGTTAAGACAACCGAAGATCATTACGGGGTAACGATTGAAAAAGTCTACCCTCAAGAAAACGATGTTCAGGCTTTCATCGATCAATATGGCATGAATGGTTTTTACGATGGTGAAGAGCCCAAGAAAGCCTGCTGCGGCGCGCGCAAAATCAAACCTTTGAATGCCGCATTACAAGGTGCAGATGCTTGGATTACTGGTCAACGTCGCGAACAATCAACTACCCGCACTGAACTGAATCTTGAAGAACTGGATGACGCAAGAGGTATTGCTAAATTTAACCCTCTGTTTGATTGGAGTGAAGCTGATATCTGGGCTTACATCAAACAAGAAAATGTTCCCATTCATCCACTACACCTAAAGGGCTATCCCAGCATTGGCTGCGAGCCTTGTACACGCCAAGTAAAGCAAGGCGAAGACATCCGCGCTGGACGCTGGTGGTGGCTTCAAAGCGATAGCAAAGAATGTGGACTACACGTCAACCAATAACGTATTCATTATTAAAACTTAGTAGAAACAAAAGCGATTTACAGAATGTCAGAACAAAAAATACTTGATGATCACCTAGATTGGCTCGAAGCCGAGTCGATCTACATTATCCGTGAAGTGGTAGCACAGTGCTCTAATCCCGCAATGCTGTTTTCGGGCGGAAAAGATTCGATTGTAATGTTCCACTTGGCCCGTAAGGCATTCCAATTTGGTGATCGCCCTGTGAAGTTACCGTTTCCGATTTTGCACATTGATACAGGACACAACTATCCTGAAGTAATTCAATACCGTGACGATGTTGTTAAGAACACTGGCGTCAAACTCATTGTTGGTCACGTAGAAGACTCTATTAAAAAGGGTACTGTTCGCTTACGTAAAGAGACAGACTCTCGCAATGCCGCTCAGGCAGTCACCTTGCTAGAAACAATCGCTGAATATGAATTTGATGCCCTAATGGGTGGAGCACGCCGCGATGAAGAAAAAGCAAGGGCTAAAGAGCGTATCTTCTCCTTCCGCGACGAATTTGGCCAGTGGGATCCCAAGGCACAACGCCCTGAGCTCTGGAAACTCTATAACGCCCGCATTGCCAAAGGCGAAAACATGCGCGTGTTCCCAATTTCAAACTGGACTGAGCTTGATGTTTGGCAATACATTGCCCGCGAAAATCTAGCGTTACCTAGCATCTATTACACACATCAACGCGAAGTAGTGAAGAAAAACAATCTTCTTGTGCCGGTTACCGACGTCACCCCTAAAGCGCCTGGTGATATCAGCGAGATTCTCAGCGTTCGTTTCCGCACCGTTGGCGATATCAGCTGCACCTGCCCCGTTCTGAGCACAGCCGCTAACCCACTAGACATCATTGCCGAAACCGCCATTACTGAAATTACAGAGCGTGGCGCAACTCGTATGGATGACCAAACAAATGAGGCCTCAATGGAGCGCCGTAAGAAAGAGGGTTACTTCTGATGACAACTAATCAACATCAAAATGTGGTTCGCTTTATTACTGCAGGTAGCGTAGATGACGGCAAGAGCACCTTAATTGGTCGCTTGCTTTATGACACCAAATCTATTCTGGTTGACCAACTTGAGTCCCTCTCTAAAACAAAGCATGCCCGTGTAACGTCCTCAGACGCTGGGGTAGATTTAGCTCTTCTCACCGATGGTCTAGAGGCTGAGCGCGAACAAGGGATCACGATTGACGTTGCTTATCGCTACTTCGCAACCCCTAAACGTAAATTTATTGTGGCTGATGCGCCTGGTCATGAGCAATACACCCGCAACTTAGTTACTGGAGCATCTCAATCTGATGTTGCTATCATTCTGGTTGATGCTACTCGTGTAGACCTCAATACAAACCCTGCAACTTTACTAGCCCAGACAAAACGTCACGCGGCTATTGTTCATTTGCTAGGCTTGCGCCATGTGGTGTTTGCCGTCAACAAGATGGACTTGTTTGAATTCGATGAAAAAGTGTTCAACACCATTAAAGTTGCGATTGATGATCTTGCAGAAAAAATTGGTCTATCTAAGCCAACATTAATTCCGATCTCAGCCTTACTGGGCGCCAATGTCGTTACCCCAAGCAAGAATACCCCTTGGTACCAAGGCCCTACCCTCTTGGAGTGGTTAGAGAGCTTAGATACCAGTCCAGAATCTGAGAAGCTCGCTTTACGCTTCCCAGTTCAATACGTTGCACGTCAAGATGGTAGCGCTTCTGATGATTTCCGCGGTTACCTCGGTGAGATTGAGTCAGGCAGTATTCGTAAGGGTCAAAAAATTACTGTTCTCCCAAGCGGCTCAGAAGCTACTGTTGCAGAAATTTATTTAGGCAATGGTTCGGATAGCAAGGGTAGTAATGCCGTAGATTCGGCTCAAACTGGCGAAGCAGTTGCTATTCAATTAGCCGAAGACATCGATGTATCACGTGGCTCGTTATTTATCAGCGCTGAAGACCGCAATCCTCCAGTATTAAGCAAGCAACTCTCAGCAGATCTTTGCTGGCTTGATACCGAGCCTTTATCCCTGAGTCGTAAGTATGCTTTACGTCATACCACCAATACTGTTGGCGCAAAAGTAAAGAATATTCAGCAAGTATTGGATGTTCAAACCTTATCGCATGCGAGTGATGTTCACGCCTTATCCACTAACGAAATTGGAAGAGTGGATTTCATTTTGCAAAAACCGATTGTTGCCGACTTGTATGATCAATCTCAGCGCACTGGGGCTTTTGTTTTAATCGATGAAGCCACCAATCACACGGTTGCGGCTGGCATGATTCGAGAGGCAGTCGCCCAATAATTGCAATTAATCGCCAGTCCAAAAGCCTCGCAATGCGAGGCTTTTTTATTGATACAGGGTCAATCCTCTCTTTCCAGCCCAGCCTTAAAGAAATAGAATGGAGAGATGCCTAACGCCTTTAATTTCTCAGCATCCCCTTTCGATTGCCTGAACAGCCAAGAGCAAGATCTAGTTCGAAATAGTGTCGATATCGCCTACTTCAGAGAAGGTGAAATTATTCTAGATGTGGGTTCAACACCAACCCATTTATTTATTCCTATCAAAGGATACGTTAAGCAGCTTGAGAATGGCGAAGAGGCAGCTGTTTATGGCCCAGATGATTGCTTTGATGGTCGCGGGCTGATTGCCGGTAAAGTTTCAAGTCAATTTGTTGCATCTGAAGAGGTAGTCAGCTATCAACTGGCCAAGTCAACAGTAACTGAGCTCATCTCAACCAATGCGACATTTGGCGCCCTTCTTTTTGCAGATCTTTCTAAGAAGCTCAATGCCTTAGCAGAAAGACGTAGTCAATATGAAATTAACTCTCTTAGTCTTGCGCAAGTAAGCGAGGCTTTTCTGAGGGAAATTCATATCGTTGACTTTAATACTAGCCTGTTTGATGTTGTCAAAATTTTCAACGACAAAAGAACAAATAATGTATTAGTTCGCAGTAAAGATCCTGACAACGAAGAATTGGGAATATTCACAACAACAAGTTTGCAACGGGCGATACTTGCTAAAGCCCCCCTTGATTCAACGCCGGCAGGACCTCTAAGCAATTACAAACTCATTACTGTTGAAGCTAAGGATCATTTATATGAAGCTTTAGCCATCATGATTCGTCACTCTGTTCATCGCGTCATCGTGATGAACGAGGGGCAGCCAATAGGCACTTTGGAGCAAGTAGATTTATTGAGCTTTATCGCTAATAGCTCATCGCTTGTAGTCCAAGGCATTCTTGGTGCTAAGACGCTAGATGATTTGAAGGAAGCTGCCAATCAAATCACAAACCTCATTACTCTTTTACATCGCAATGGCACCAAAGTAGCCATGATTGGCCGACTGGTTCAAGAGCTAAATGCCAAACTCTTTGAAAAGGCATGGTCATTAATTGCAAGCCCAGATTTGCAGAAAAATAGCTGTCTTTTTGTGATGGGTAGCGAAGGTCGGGGCGAGCAAGTTCTAAAAACTGACCAAGATAATGGCTTAATTATCGCCAACGACTATGCAATCAATGCCGAGGTGGTAAGTGCTTGCGAGCAATTTTCCGCTGCATTAATTCAGTTTGGCTACCCTGAATGCCCAGGAAAGATTATGGTCAATAATCCCGCTTGGCGAATGCCAGAAAAAGACTTTACCGAGACTGCAAAGCACTGGTTACTTGAACCCACGCCAGATAGCCTCATGAATTTAGCTATCTTTTTAGATTCTCATGCGATCAGCGGCAATTCTTCACTCCTGGAAAGCGTAAAGCAGAACTTATTTAAATTGGCTACTGACAACCAATTCTTAATGGCACGATTTGCTGCTGCCATTGAGAGCTTTAACTCAGAGGTAGGTTGGTGGAACCGTTTACTTACTCTTGGTGGCGATAATTCAGACAATCGCATCAATCTGAAAAAAGCGGGCATCTTCGCTATCACCCATGGTATTCGTTCCCTAGCCCTTGAAAATCACATACGCTCGAACTCCACAGCCGAACGAGTGCGCGAACTCATCCAAATGCATAAGATTCCCCATGATCTTGGAAACGAGGTTGTTGAATCTTTGCATCTCTTAATGGAACTCAGGCTAAAAAGTGGCATAGCTGAACTAGAAACAGGCAAAGAAGTTTCTGGTGAAATTGATCTTAGCCGACTATCTACGCTTGAACGAGACCTGCTTAAGGATAGCTTAAGTGTAGTGAAGCGCTTCAAGCAATACTTGCGTCAACACTTTCATCTTGAATTTGCATGAGCCAGTTGCTGCCTGGGTTCATACAAAAACTCTATCGCTCTGTTTGGCGCGAATGGCTCATCTTTCATCTTGGTGATGAGCGCTATAAGTTCATGTTTGATAAACCACCCGCTAATGAGTGGGTAGTTATTGACTGCGAAACAACCGGTTTGAATATCGCTAAAGATCAAGTCATTTCGATTGGCGCCGTCAAGATTGTTGGCAATAAAATCATGACCAGCGAACGTCTTGAAATCTTGGTTAAACCCGACAAGGAAGTATCCGCCGAAAGCGTCAAGATTCATCGACTGCGCGAACTTGATGTCGCAAATGGTCTAGATCCAGAAATCGCCGTTGCCAAACTTATGCAATTTATTGGTAGCCGCCCTATCGTTGGGTATTACTTAGAGTTCGACTTGGGAATGCTTCATAAAGTGATCTGGCCAATGTTAGGGCAAGGCCTCCCCCAAGAAAAGATTGAAGTTTCCGAAATGTACTATGAGTACAAAAATTCCAAGTTGCCACCAAATCAACGCGGACAGATGATTGATTTGCGTTTTGACACTCTGATGAAAGATCTTGGCCTGCCTACACGCGATGCGCATGATGCGATGAATGATGCCGTTATGACGGGAATGGCATTTATCAAATTACGAGAACTACTCAGGAAATAAAAAACCAGGATTGCTCCTGGTTTTTTATTTGTTTCAACTTCGCTCTAGCTTAGTGGCCAGATGCTCCTGAAGCACCAAGACCAGTTTCAGAACGAACTTGCTGTGCAGCAAATGAAGCGCGCTCTTTCTTAGCGTTTTCGCTGTTATCCAATACGGAGAACAACCAAACACCTACGAAACCAATCGTGATTGAGAATAAAGCTGGTGATGAGTATGGGAACAAAGCGGAGCCTTTAGGGTTGCCCAAAACCGCTTCCCACACTGAAGGCGATACCACTGTTAAAGCAACAGAAGATACCAAGCCCAAGAAACCACCGATCACCGCACCCTTAGTTGTGCAATTCTTCCAAAGTACTGACATAAACAATACCGGGAAGTTTGCAGATGCTGCAATCGCAAAGGCCAAGGAAACCATGAAAGCGATATTTTGCTTTTCAAAAGCGATTCCCAATACCACGGCGATCACACCCAAAGTCAAGGTTGTCAAACGAGATACTTTCAACTCAGCAGCACTATCAGCATTACCTTTTTTAATAACTGTTGCATAAAGGTCATGTGACACAGCGGATGCGCCAGACAATGTCAAACCAGCTACCACTGCCAAGATGGTTGCAAAGGCTACGGCAGAGATAAAGCCGTAGAACACGTTGCCGCCTACAGTTTTAGCAACCAATACAGCTGCCATATTTGCAGTACCAGCACCACCCTTGATAACACCTTTAGCAACATCAGCCATATCAGGGTTGGTCAACACCAAAGTGATCGCACCAAAACCAATGATGAAGATGAGGATGTAGAAGTAGCCGATCCATGTAGTTGCCCACAATACAGATTTACGAGCTTCTTTAGCATCAGGTACTGTAAAGAAGCGCATCAAGATGTGTGGCAAACCAGCTGTACCAAACATCAAAGCCATACCAAATGAAATCGCGGAAATCGGATCTTTAATGAAGCCGCCTGGGCCCATGATGCTTAAGCCTGCTTTTGCTGCTTCTTCTGGAGTTTTACCTGCGTTACCAGCAATCGCTGTTTTTACTTCAACAGCTTTAGCAAACAATGCTTCTGGGCTAAATCCATATTGAGCCAACACCATGAATGCCATGAATGTAACGCCTGCTAATAACAAGCAAGCCTTAATGATTTGAACCCAAGTAGTTGCGGTCATACCACCAAACAACACATAGATCATCATCAAGCAGCCAACAATCACAACCGCCATCCAGTACTCAAGACCGAAGAGCAACTTAATTAATTGACCAGCGCCAACCATCTGAGCAATCAAGTAAAAAGCTACAACAACCAAAGTACCAGAAGCAGCAAATGCTCTGATTGGGGTTTGTTGGAAGCGGTAACCCGCTACGTCAGCAAATGTGAACTTACCGAGATTACGCAGACGTTCTGCCATCAAGAAGGTGATCACAGGCCAGCCCACTAAGAATCCAATGGAGTAAATCAAGCCGTCATAGCCATTAGCCATTACCGCTGCTGAAATACCCAAGAAGGAAGCGGCAGACATGTAGTCGCCTGCAATTGCTAAGCCATTCTGGAAACCAGTGATACCACCGCCACCTGTATAGAAATCAGCCGCAGATTTAGTTTTAGTAGCAGCCCACTTTGTAATGTACAAAGTGCCCGCTACGAAAGCAGCAAACATACCGATCGCCACCCAGTTGGTATCTTGCTTTTCAACTTGACCCATATCGGCGCCAGCAGCAATTGCCAAAACTGGGAGGGCAAATAGCGCTAAAGCGCTAAGAATTTTTTGAATACGTGTCATTTGTTTGCATCCTTCAAAATCTCTGCAGTTAATGTGTCGTATTCATTGTTAGCTCTACGAACATAAATGCCAGTAATCAAAATAGTGAAAACGATTACGCCCATACCAATTGGAATACCCAAGGTAATAACGCCATCCCCGATTGGTTGTGCCAAAAATGGCTTATCAAAAGCAATTAAGGCGATGTAACCGTAATAGACGATAAACATCAAAATACAGAGGGCCCAACCAAAAGTACTGCGCTTACGCTTTAGCTCTTGGTATTTTGGATTAGCCTCTATGCGTGTTACGACAGCATCAGACATGCATCTCTCCTTGAAAAAACTACTCATGGAACAACTAAATAAACCATGATTCTAATAAGGGATTTGCTTATAAAGCCCATATCTAAGGGTCTATCTCCATACGACTAGGGTTGATCCTATGAAGGTAATCCCTAGAAAAGAAAAGCCATCGCTTCCGATGGCTTAAAGAGATTTATGGAGGTACAGAACAACAACTCCATATTAACTATGTGTTTATCAAGAATTCATACCAGATGCTTAGTTATGAAGCACTGTGCACTAATTTAGTGCTTCAATGATTCTCTTTGGCATGGTTAATTGAATATTTGGGGATTTCGATCACCAAATCCTGTCTGGCCACAATTGCTTGGCAAGATAAACGTGACTGAGAATTCAATCCCCAAGCACGATCAAGCATGTCTTCTTCATTTTCATCAGGAGGATTAAGACTTTGATAACCCTCTTTCACAATCACATGACAAGTCGTGCAAGCACAGACCATGTCACAAGCATGCTCAATCGGAATGTCATTTTCCAATAAAGCTTCGCAAATAGATGTGCCAGGAGATACTTCTACAACAGCACCCTCAGGGCAATATTCACTATGAGGAAGAACAACGATTTGGGTCATGATGGATTCTTAACTTTTTAGTTGCTGTTTTATCTATCTTAAATCTCGGTAACATTTTTACCAGCCAAAGCTTTCTGAATACTGGCGTTCATACGTTTTTGCGCAAAATCATCAGTAGCTTTTGCTGCATGATCAACAGCCTTGCGAACAATTGCGCTATCTGTTTCTTCATTCAGAATCTCTTGTAGCAATTTGATTTCACGATCAATAGCAGACTGCTCTTCCTGATCTAAAAGATCACGATCACTCGCTAATGCAGCCTGAACTGCATCAATTAAACGTTGCGCGCTAACTTGCTCTTCCCTCAGAGATCTTGCGAGCAAATCTTCTTTGGCAGAGGCAAAGCCATCCTGCAGCATTCGGGTGATCTCGGCATCCGTTAGGCCGTACGAAGGCTTAATGTCGATAGAAGCCTTCACACCTGAGCCTTGCTCGGTGGCGCTTACAGACAATAATCCATCAGCATCCACCTGGAAGGTCACGCGTATGCGCGCGGCACCAGCAGCCATCGGTGGAATACCCCTTAACTCAAAGCGGCCAAGAGATCGACAGTCTTGAGCAAGTTCACGCTCACCCTGCACTACTTGTATAGCCAGAGCTGTCTGACCATCTTTAAAAGTTGTAAAGTCTTGCGCCCTAGCGACTGGAATCGGGGTATTGCGGGGAATAATTTTCTCCACCAAACCGCCCATAGTCTCTAAACCGAGGGATAAGGGAATCACATCCAATAACAACCACTCGTCATCTTTACTTTGATTGCCAGCTAACAAATCAGCTTGCATTGCAGCACCTAATGCCACTACCTGATCGGGATTTAAATTATTTAATGGTTGGGTACCAAATAACTCACCAACTGCGCGCTGCACGTTAGGCATGCGTGTAGAACCGCCCACCATCACAACGCCTTTGACATCTTCCGCCTTAAGACCAGCATCACGCAAGGCTTTTTTACATGCCATTAAGGTTTTAGCCACTAAGTTTTGAGTAATCTCAAAAAACTGGGCTTGGCTAACCCCAACATTCACTACAGTTCCATCAGATAGCGTTTCATGTACACGCGCCAAAGGGTTGTGACTTAGCAATTCTTTTGCATGCTTACAAGCCTGCAGCAATGTGCGATGGTCATGAACGGATAAAGGCGGTAGCTTTGCTTGTTCTAGAACCCAGCAATACAAACGATGATCAAAGTCATCACCGCCCAGTGCAGAATCACCGCCAGTAGAGAGCACCTCAAAGACGCCTCTACTCATTCGCAAGATAGAGATATCAAAAGTTCCACCGCCAAGATCGTAGACAGCGTAAACACCTTCGGAAGCATTATCCAATCCGTAGGCAATCGCTGCGGCGGTCGGCTCATTTAATAAACGCAGTACTTCAATGCCCGCCAACTTAGCAGCATCTTTTGTTGCTTGACGTTGCGCATCATCGAAATAAGCTGGCACAGTAATCACCGCACCAACAATATCTTCCGAAACAGAATCTTCAGCTAACTGACGCAAACGCGCCAATATTTCTGCAGAAACTTCAATGGGGCTTTTATCTCCGGCAACTGTTCTTAACTTCAGCATGCCAGGTTGATCTACAAAGTCATATGGTGCGCTTTCACTATTTTCAACATCGCTTAAGCCACGACCCATAAAGCGTTTTACAGAAATGATGGTATTTTTCGGGTCGCTTACCGCGTTCTCTAAGGCTTCGAACCCCGCTTGGGTTCTACCATTGGGTAAGTAGCGCACTACCGAAGGCAATAACTCGCGACCCTGCTCATCTGGCAGTACTTTTGGCAAAGCATCACGAACAATCGCTACCAAGGAGTTTGTCGTCCCCAAATCAATTCCCACAGCTATGCGACGCTGATGTGGGGCTAGAGATTTACCGGGTTCGGAGATTTGTAATAAGGCCATAAGATTTCAGTGTATCGCTAGATGAGCGCAGCAATCGCATCATCTAACTCAATAGCAAATTTGTCGACAAACAATAGGCCTCGAAGAAGCTCAGCGGCACGCTGATAATTTTTTGCGTTATCGATCGCCTGTGCAATTTCTACCAAGATATCGGCCTTTGTTTGTTCTACCTCAGCCATTAATACTTCAAGCTCTGGCAACTCTTCCGCTTGCTCATCAAGCGTTTCGCGCCACTCCATTTGCTTCATCAAAAAAGCAGCTGGCATTGCAGTATTTGTCTCCAACTTTGCATCCACACCATGCAACTGACATAAATAAAGTCCACGCTGAATGGGATTCTTAAGGGTTTGGTATGCGGTATTAGCTAAGGTTGCCATTTGCATAGCCACGCGCTGCTCAGCCTCGCTGCCGCGAGCATGACGATCTGGATGAACTTCTTTTTGAATCGCTAAATATGCCTGATCGAGTGCAGGCAAGTCGATGTTGAATTGCTGATTTAGACCAAAGAATCGAAAGTAATCGTCAGACGCGGAAAGATTCGCCACAACCACACTCATCTTTTACGTTCGGATTCTGAAACTTAAATCCCTCGTTCAAACCCTCGCGCACAAAATCCAATTCAGTTCCATCTAAATAAGCCAAACTTTTTGGATCTACGAATACCTTAACGCCATTGGATTCAAATACTTGATCCTCGGCCGCAGGCTCATCCACATACTCCAACTGATAAGCCAAACCAGAGCAGCCAGTGGTGCGAACACCCAAGCGCAAGCCGCAACCTTTGCCACGCTTCTCTAGGTTGCGATTAACGTGCTTTGCAGCTTTTTCTGTTAAGGTAATTGCCATAATGAATCTCGAACTAAATCTCTAGTATTTCCTGCTCAACTTATTTTGCAGGATGCTTTTCTTTGTAATCAGCAACAGCCGCTTTGATAGCATCTTCAGCCAAAATAGAACAGTGAATCTTTACAGGCGGCAAGGCCAACTCTTCTGCAATCAAGGAATTCTTAATTTCAAGCGCTTGGTCTAAAGTCTTGCCCTTAACCCACTCGGTAACTAAAGAAGAAGACGCAATCGCAGAACCGCAACCGTATGTTTTGAACTTAGCATCCTCAATAACGCCTTGATCATTTACGCGGATTTGTAATTTCATCACGTCGCCACACGCAGGGGCGCCAACCATACCAGTACCCACACTGTTATCACCCTTCTCAAAAGAACCAACGTTGCGGGGGTTTTCATAGTGGTCGATGACTTTATCGCTATATGCCATGGTATTTCCTCTTTAATTTCTCAATTTTGTTTCTTTAATGCGCAGCCCACTGAATAGTGCTGAGATCAATTCCATCTTTGTACATTTCCCATAATGGGGACAACTCGCGCAACTTCGCAATCTTTTCTTTAACCAACTTAATTGTGAAGTCCACTTCTTCTTCGGTAGTAAAACGACCCAAGGTAAAACGAATCGAACTGTGCGCCAACTCATCATTGCGGCCCAAAGCACGCAATACATAAGAAGGCTCTAATGATGCGGAAGTGCAGGCAGAACCCGATGAGATTGCTAAATCTTTGAGGGCCATCATCATGGACTCGCCCTCAACATAGTTAAAGCTGATATTGAGATTGTGTGGCACACGGCTTTCCATGTCGCCATTTACATATACCTCTTCAATATCTTTTAAACCAGCCAATAAGCGATCGCGCAAAGCACGAATACGCTTGTTCTCTTCGGCCATTTCGATACGAGCAATACGGAATGCTTCACCCATACCCACGATTTGGTGAACCGCCAAAGTACCAGAACGCATGCCTCGCTCGTGCCCACCGCCATGAATTTGCGCTTCAATACGAATACGTGGCTTACGACGTACAAACAAGGCCCCAATGCCTTTCGGGCCGTAAGTCTTATGAGCAGAAAAACTCATGAGATCAACTTTGATCTTTTCAAGATCAATTTCAACTTTGCCAGTCGCCTGAGCTGCATCTACGTGGAAGATCACACCACGAGAACGACATAAGTCACCAATGCGAGGAATATCCTGCACTACGCCAATCTCATTATTGACATACATCACGGAAGTCAAAATGGTTCCTGGCTTCATTGCAGTCTCGAGCTGAGCAAAGTCAATCAAGCCATTTGGCAATACATCTAAATAAGTCACTTCAAAACCTTCGCGCTCTAATTCGCGGCAAGTATCTAATGTGGCTTTGTGTTCTGTTTTAACGGTAATGATGTGATTACCGCGATCCTTGTAAAAGTGAGCGGCACCTTTCAAGGCCAAGTTAATACTTTCAGTAGCGCCACTGGTAAAGACGATCTCTCTTGGGTCCGCATGAACCAATTGCGCAATCTCAGAACGCGCCCACTCAACCGCCTCCTCCGCAGCCCAGCCGTATGCATGGCTACGAGAAGCAGCATTACCAAATTGCTCGCGCAAATAAGGCAACATTTTGTCAACAACACGCGGATCTATTGGAGTTGTAGCCGAGTAATCCATGTACACCGGAAAGTGTTTAGGGCTAAACATCGGAACCGGTTGTTGAGGAAGGTCTTGTGGTGCGTTCATGTTGTATTTCTAAATAAAGAATTGCTAATTAACTTTGCCGCGCTAAATTAAATACGGAATTCACAAGTGGCGCCTTTGGGGCAACTTCTTTTTTTGCTGCTAGTACTGGGGCTGGTTTTTCAGCCTTTGCACCTTCAATCTTGACTTTTTTAGGACGCATGTCTTGGATCACAATGCCGCGCCCCTCTTGCTGCTGCACTAAATCACGCAAAGTCACAGAGCTAAGGTACTCAACCATCTTTAAGTTGAGATTGCTCCAGAGATCGTGCGTCATACAACGGCCATGATTTTCTTCATCGGTATGACAATTGCCTTTACCGCCACACTGAGTGGCATCCAAAGGTTCATCAACCGCCACAATGATGTCGGCAACACTCACTTCATTAGAGGGGCGTGCCAATGTGTATCCACCTCCAGGGCCACGCGTGCTTTCAACAATATTGAAACGGCGTAACTTGCCAAATAACTGCTCGAGGTAAGAAAGCGAAATTTTTTGTCTCTGACTAATTCCTGCCAATGTCACAGGACCATGCGTCTCACGCAGGGCTAAATCAATCATTGCGGTTACTGCAAAACGACCTTTAGTTGTAAGTCTCATATGTCACCTTGGTAATGGATTGTTATGGACAGCTAATAGACTGGCGGGTAATACCTGACTATTCCACTCGACTTTAACATAATCCCTAGCAAACTGCTCGGGAATTATCTCAAAAAACCCTATTGCTCATGAGACAAAAGGGGAATTAACTTGGAAGATCCCTAGATCGCGCCCCAAATGCCATCTCCTTGATCTTGGAGAGCCTATCTCGCGTACTGGCGGCTTTTTCAAACTCGAGATTTTTGGCTTCGGCAATCATCTGCTTTTCTAAGCGTTTGATTTCATTAGACAATTCCTTCTCACTCATATCTTCATAATGAGCCCGCTCTTGCTCAACAGCCATTTCTTGACGCTTCTCTTTAACGTCATAGACGCCGTCAATAATGTCCTTAATACGTTTTTGGACCCCTTTAGGCTCAATGCCATGGGTTTTATTGAAAGCAATTTGCTTGCTACGGCGTCGCTCTGTCTCGCCCATCGCCCTGCGCATGGAATCAGTCACCTTATCGGCATACAAGATTGCTTTACCGCGAACATTTCGAGCGGCACGGCCGATTGTCTGAATAAGCGATCGCTCGGAGCGTAAGAAACCCTCTTTATCCGCATCCAAGATGGCTACCAAAGACACCTCGGGGATATCCAAACCCTCCCTAAGTAAGTTAATGCCAACTAACACGTCAAAGACACCTAAACGAAGATCGCGCAAAATTTCAACGCGCTCAACAGTATCTATATCCGAATGTACGTAACGCACTTTCACTCCGTTGTCAGAGAGAAAGTCAGTCAATTGTTCTGCCATGCGTTTCGTAAGAACCGTCACTAAAACGCGCTCACCAACTTTGACACGCTCATGAATTTGACTGAGCAAGTCATCAACCTGGGTGCTCGCCGGTAATACTTCAATTTCGGGATCAACCAAACCGGTAGGTCTAGCAACCTGCTCAACAACTTGACCTTGATGTTGACTTTCATAATCCGCAGGAGTTGCGGATACGAAAATCGTCTGACGCATTTTGGTTTCAAATTCAGTGAATTTGAGTGGGCGATTATCCATTGCAGATGGCAAGCGGAAACCAAACTCAACCAAAGTATGTTTACGAGACTTATCGCCGTTATACATAGCATTCAACTGCCCAATAAGCACATGACTCTCATCTAAAAACATCAAAGCGTCATTCGGCAAGTAGTCCACCAAGGTAGGTGGGGCCTCGCCTGGCGCAGCACCTGATAGGTGGCGAGAGTAGTTCTCAATTCCTTTGCAAAAGCCAAGCTCATTCAACATTTCTAAATCAAAACGTGTGCGTTGCTCTAAACGCTGTGCTTCGACTAATTTCCCATCTTTAACAAATTCATCCAAGCGAATTCGTAATTCTTCTTTGATCGTTTCAATCGCTTTCAAAACAGTTTCACGAGGAGTGACGTAGTGCGAACTTGGGTAAACCGTAAAGCGTGGAATTTTTTGGCGAATCTTTCCAGTAAGCGGATCAAAGAATTGCAAGCTTTCCACTTCATCATCAAATGATTCGACTCGAAGTGCTAGTTCATTATGTTCAGCTGGGAAGATATCAATCGTGTCGCCACGCACTCGGAATACACCGCGCTTGAAATCCGTTTCGTTGCGCTCATACTGCATCGCAATCAATCTGGTCAAAATATCGCGCTGACTCATTTTGTCGCCGGGTCGCAAGGTCATCACCATGCTGTGATAGTCGCCAGGGTTACCAATACCGTAGATCGCTGAAACTGTCGCCACAATCACTACATCGCGACGCTCCAACAGACTCTTAGTCGCCGATAAGCGCATCTGTTCAATGTGCTCATTAATGGAAGAATCTTTCTCAATAAAGAGGTCACGCTGAGGAACGTAGGCTTCTGGCTGGTAATAGTCGTAGTAACTAACAAAGTACTCGACCGCGTTTTTAGGGAAAAACTCCCTAAATTCACTATAAAGCTGAGCCGCAAGGGTCTTATTAGGGGCAAAAACAATGGCTGGACGCCCAGTTCTGGCGATCACATTGGCCATCGTGAAGGTTTTTCCAGACCCGGTGACCCCCAATAAGGTCTGGTAGGTCAAACCGTCCTCAACCCCCTCTACCAGGGCATCAATAGCCGCGGGTTGGTCACCCGCTGGTGGGAATGGCTGGTATAGCTGATAGGGAGAGTCGGGAAAGCTGACAAATTTGACTGAATCAAGCTCATGCCCGGCATTTTCAGGGGAATCCGAGCTGGCTTTTTTCTGAGCCACTTTTGGCTCGTTTTTTGCGTCAGTTTTGCTTAACTTAGGGGGCATCTCGGCTATCATTTCACCTGTGAGTTTTCTTCACAGCGAATTTTGTACAAACAATGATTTTGCCGTTTTTATTAAGAAATAGTTAGCTCTGATCACAAAAACAGACAATTTAGCCTAATTTAACGTCAATTAATAACAAAACCACCCTTAAACCTCCATTTTCGAAACCAAATGACCCTGTTTGCCTCAGTTCAATTAGCCCCAAAAGACCCTATTTTTGGCCTCACAGAAGCTTATGTAGCCGATCAACGTGCTGACAAAGTAAACCTTGGTGTTGGCGTGTACTACACCGATGAAGGCAAAGTACCTCTTTTGAAGGCAGTTATTAAAGCTGAAGAAGCAATTGTGGCAAAGCATTCTCCACGCAGCTACATTCCAATCGAAGGTCCAAATCCATACAACACTGCAGTGCAAAACTTATTGTTCGGCACAGATTCAGCATTAATTAAAGATGGACGCGTAGTGACTGCAGAGTGTTTAGGTGGAACTGGTGCATTACGTGTTGGCGCTGACTTTATCAAACGCTTAAATTTGAATGCCCCTTGCGCAATCAGCAACCCTACCTGGGAAAACCATCGCGGTATTTTTGAATCTGCTGGTTTTGAAGTGCTTGAGTACACCTATTTTGATGGCAAAACTCGTGGCGTTGATTTTGACGGCATGGTGAAGTCTCTTGAGTCCTTCCCAAAAAATACGACTGTTTTGTTGCACGCTTGCTGCCACAACCCAACAGGTGCGGATATTACTGAAGCGCAATGGCGTCAAGTCATCGACATCTGCAAAAACAAAGGTTTGATTCCATTCTTAGATATGGCTTATCAAGGCTTTGCTGACGGTATTGAAAAAGACGGCGTCGCCGTGCGTCTCTTTGCTGAATCTGGCATGTCCTTCTTTGTGTCTAGCTCCTTCTCAAAATCATTCTCACTGTATGGTGAGCGTGTTGGAGCTTTATCTATCGTTACACAAAGTAAAGATGAATCCACACGCGTTCTCTCGCAATTGAAGCGTGTTATTCGTACAAACTACTCAAACCCACCTACTCATGGTGCAGCAATTGCTGCAGCCGTTTTGAATTCACCTGAACTACGTCAACTTTGGGAAGATGAGTTAGCAGAGATGCGTGATCGTATTAAAGCCATGCGTCAAGGTTTAGTTCAAAAATTAGCTGCTGCTGGCGTTAAACAAGATTTCGCGTTTATTGAAAAACAACGCGGCATGTTTTCTTATTCCGGTCTAACCGCTGAACAAGTAGATCGTTTGCAAAAAGAAGATGGCATATATGCCCTTTCAACTGGACGTATTTGTGTTGCTGCTCTCAATACCAAAAATATTGATAAGGTAGCCAAAGCAATTGCCCGCGTTTTAGCCTAAGCCGTAATCAAGATTTAGAGGAGGTAGCATGCTTTATCAGTTACACGAGTTCCAAAAAGCCTTACTTCAACCAATGAGTTCATGGGCACGCGCTGCCTCTGAAGCATTGATTAACGCAGCCAACCCTGCGTCTAAAGTTCCAGGCTCTGAGCGTTTGGCTGCCAGCTACGAACTTCTCTATCGCCTAGGTAAGAACTACAAAAAACCAGAATTCGGCATTCGTTCCGTGATTGCACATGGACATGAAGTTGCTATTCATGAAATGGTTAAGGTTGCAAAACCATTTTGCAACCTGATTCGTTTTAAGCGTTTCTCAGATGATGTAGAAACCATCAAGAAATTAAAGGATGATCCATCTGTTTTAATCGTGGCGCCACTCTCTGGTCACCATGCAACTTTGCTACGCGATACCGTTCGCACACTCTTGCAAGATCATAAGGTTTACATCACTGATTGGGTTGATGCTCGGAATGTTCCCGTAAGCGAAGGTGAGTTTGGTTTAGATGACTACGTTCACTATGTTCAAGAATTTATTCGCTACATCGGCGCAGAAGATTTGCACGTCATCTCTGTTTGCCAGCCTACCGTACCTACATTAGGCGCCATTTCATTAATGGCTTCAGTCGGAGAGAAGACGCCCGCTTCGATGATCATGATGGGCGGTCCTATTGATGCACGTAAATCACCAACCGCTGTAAATAACTTGGCAGAACAAAAGTCTCATGACTGGTTTGAAAGTCATGTAATTTACAAGGTTCCACCAACCTATACAGGCGCTGGTCGTCGTG
The DNA here is from genome assembly GCF_013307225.1 of Polynucleobacter tropicus. Taxonomy (NCBI): domain Bacteria; kingdom Pseudomonadati; phylum Pseudomonadota; class Betaproteobacteria; order Burkholderiales; family Burkholderiaceae; genus Polynucleobacter; species Polynucleobacter tropicus. The sequence continues at coordinate 1,524,276 of NZ_CP028942.1, forward strand.
TTTACCCAGGGTTCCTCCAACACACTGGCTTTATCGCCATGAACCCTCAAAACCATTTGCAATCACACTGGGATTACTTCACCAATCTCGTGCGTGGAGATGAAGAGGACGCTGAAGCGCATATTCGCTTCTATGATGAATACAACGCGGTTTTAGATTTAGATGCAAAGTTCTACCTCGATACGATTAAAACTGTGTTCCAAGACTATGCGTTGCCAAACGGCACCTGGGAAGTTGCAGGCAAACTCGTAAAACCAGAAGACATTAAAAAGACTGCCTTACTCACAGTAGAAGGCGAGCTTGACGATATTTCTGGAAGTGGTCAAACACGATCAGCCCATGGTTTATGTGCTGGCATTCCTAAAGAGGCGAAAGCGCATTATGAAGTCGCAGGCGCTGGTCACTACGGAATCTTCGCAGGTCGTCGCTGGCGCGAAAAGGTTTATCCAAAAATTAAATCCTTTATCCGAGAGCATCAACCTAAAAAACGCAAATCTGGCGCTAATTAATACAAATGAGAGACCTTAGCGTCTCTCATTTAAATTGGGAACTAGCAATTCATGAAGATCAACGAGATGAAAGAGCTTGCTGATCGCCTAGAGGATCTCCTTCCTCAAACCCAATGCACTAAATGTGGCTACCCAGATTGCAGGGGATATGCCGAAGCCTTGGCCAAGGGTGAAGCACTTCCCAACCAATGTCCTCCTGGCGGAGTTGAGGGTATCAAAAGGCTTAGCAAAATACTAGCGCCAATCTATCCACAAGATGAATTTGATTTGCATCCAAATATCAATCCCGAATGCGGTATTGAACGCCCAAGAGCAGTAGCCTTTATTGATCCGCAGAAATGTATCGGCTGCACTCTTTGTATTCAAGCATGCCCTGTAGACGCGATCGTGGGAGCATCTAAGCAAATGCATGTAGTGCTCTCTGATTGGTGTACTGGCTGCGATCTTTGCATTCCGCCTTGCCCTGTTGATTGCATCTCGATGATCAATGTGACAGAAGAAAAAACTGGCTGGGATGCATGGAGCAGTGATTTAGCCGAACTTGCACGTCAGCGCTACCATGATCGTGAACAGCGCTTAGATCGCGAGCAAAAAGATAATGATGAGCGCTTGGCTAAGAAAGCAGCAGTTAAATTAGCTACTGTAAATGCAGAGCAGCCCTCCTCAGCCGAAGAAGAAAAAGAGAAAGAGCGCAAGCGCGCAATTATTGCCGCCGCGATTGCAAGGGCTCAGCAAAAATCATGATGAACCCAGAAAAGCGGCGTGCTTTTTTCGAGCAACTAAAAGCAAACAATCCAACGCCTACTACCGAACTGGAATATAACTCACCTTTTGAGTTGCTGATTGCCGTATTGCTATCCGCTCAAGCGACAGATGTGTCAGTAAATAAGGGCACTCGAAAACTGTTTAAGATCGCCAATACCCCTCAAGCACTTCTAGATCTGGGCGAAGAAGGTGTACGTCCTTACATTCAACATATTGGGCTTTTTAATTCCAAAGGTAGACACATCCAAGAAACCTGTCGCTTACTCATTGAAAAACATGGTGGGGAAGTACCGCAAAACAGAGAAGATCTTGAGGCTTTACCAGGCGTTGGTAGAAAAACAGCAAATGTTATTTTAAATACCGCTTTTGGCCAACCCACAATAGCGGTAGATACACATATCTTTCGCGTATCCAATCGTACTGGTTTGGCGCCGGGCAAAGACGTTCTGGAAGTAGAGAAACAATTACTCAAGCGAGTTCCAAAAGAGTATCTTCTAGATGCGCATCACTGGTTAATCTTGCATGGTAGATATACTTGCAAAGCTCGCAACCCTGACTGTGCACAATGCATTGTTGAGCCACTATGTGGATTTAAAGAAAAAACTGCTAAAGGAAAAGTTCGTGGCACTATTTAATCCTACTCGCGAAGAAGTTCGACGCTTTTTTTGTGACACTTGGAAGAAAAAAAGTGAAGGGCAGATCTTAGATTCGATGGAGACACTTGCTAGCGACTGGATAGCGCAGCATCCGGAATATCACAATCTACTAGCAGACCCAGAGGGAGCTTTATCCCAAGACTACACACCAGAGCGCGGGGAAACCAACCCCTTCTTACACTTATCCATGCATTTATCAATTAGCGAACAAATTTCGATTAACCAACCACCTGGCATTAGAGAAATTGCTGAGAAATTGAGTAAGAAACTAGGCTCGGAACACGAAGCTCAGCACCTCATGATGGAATGTTTGGGGCAAGTGATGTGGGAATCACAGAGAGAAGGCAAACCCCTTAATCCCGAGAATTATCTCGAGGCCCTCAGGAAACTTTGTTAAAGCTCTGCTAAGGTTTAATTAATAATTAAACAGGTTCAAAAAGATGGGTTTTTTGACCATCCTGCGTTTCTTGAAACACCACCCTTACCTTTTGCCCAACCCGAATTGAATCAAAGTCGCAGTTAGCCAGGTGGGTCAGCATAGAAATCCCTTCTTGCAATTTTACGTAGGCCATTGCAAAAGGAACTTCTACACCGCGCCTCATGACGGTATAGGAGTAAATCTCTCCCAGCCCCGCTGACTTAACCCAAGTCGTGTCATTGCTTCCACAGTGCGGACAAATGGTTCGCGGATAGTAATGCGCCTGATTGCAAGCATTGCAATGCTTCACTAACAACTCATCTTTTTGAGCTGCTTCAAGATAAGCCTTGTTCTCAGGATTTGCAACAGGACTTGGAAGTCGATGTTCTGAATTTTTTTGATTTACTTGACTCATTGCAATCTCCCCATAATCAATACTGAAGCGCCGTGACGAGTGCCTAACGCACCTCCAATGCCAGATGCAAGTGCAAATTCTAGATTTGGAACTTGCACTGCTGGATGAGCTTCTCCACGCAACTGTCTAACTGCCTCTATAACCTTGGTCATACCGCCACGATTTGCGGGATGGTTATTACAGAGACCGCCGCCGTCTGTATTGAATGCCAATATTCCTTTGCCAGAAATGAGTTGACCACCTTCAACAAACTTACCGCCCTCCCCTTTTTTACAAAACCCAAGATCTTCCAACTGAATCAATACGGTAATAGTGAAACTGTCATAAATAGACGCATAACGAATTTGCTCTGGGGTTAGCTTTGCTTCTTTAAATGCCAAAGGCGCAGCCCAAGCCAGACCAGAATAGGTCAAATCGACTTTGCCACCCATTTGACCCTTAGTTGTTTCTCCAGCACCCATCATGGTGACCACTGGTTTCTTTAAGGTCTTAGCAATATCAGGGTGAACTACTACCAACGCGCCACCACTGTCAGTCACTACACAGCAATCTGCACGATGCAGTGGATCTGCAATCATCGGTGAATTCAACACATCATCCACCGTTAACACATCTTTCAAAGCGGCATTTGGATTGTGTTGTGCATGATGGGATGCCGCCACCTTAATCCAAGCAAGTTGCTCACTCGTAGTGCCAAACTCATACATGTGACGCATCGCGCACATTGCATAGGTATTTAATGGCGCTGGAGAATAGGGTTTCTCAAAGGCAAAGTCAGGTGCACTCGCCCATTGGCTGCGCACCTGTGTGCCACTAGATCCCTCGGATTTTGGGCGTCCCGCCAAGGTAATGAGCGCTACTTTGCATTGACCAGCGGCGATAGCGCGAGCGGCATGATTAACGTGCGTTAAGTAAGATGATCCGCCAGTATCGGTAGAGTCAAGATAGGTTAATTTCTTTAAACCCAGATAATCAGCCATTGATACAGGCCCCATTCCAGGCGCATCACCAGCACAGAAATATCCATCCACATCATCCAAAGTGAGGCCCGCGTCTTGCAAGGCACCCCGAGCAACTTCAGCATGTAACTGAGCCACCGTATGATCTGGCGCAACCCTTAGCGGGTGCTCATAAATGCCAGCTATGCAGGCATCATACTTATTAGCAGCAAATGACATGAATGTTTAATGCCTTTCTAAATCTTTTATTGAATTAATCGATCGTAATTTGAGATTGCGCAATTAATTTACGCCACTTCTCAATTTCAGCTTTAATGAAAGTGGAGAATTGTTCAGGCGTTCCCGGCATCGGATCGGCCCCCTGCGCAATGAGCTTATCCTTAAATTTTGGATCAGCCAGAATACCCTGCAGCTCTTTATTAATTCGATTGCGAATCTCTACCGGTAAATTTGCTGGCGCCACTAAACCATACCAAGTAGCCATGTCATAACCAGGAAGTCCAGATTCAGCTATCGTCGGAATGTTTGGTGCTGCCGCTGATCGTTTTGCAGTGGTGACACCAAGCGCTCTCAAGCTGCCTGACTTTACATGCGGCAAGCCGCTTGGCAAGTTTGGAAAACTCATATCAACCTGCCCTGAAATGACATCAGGCATAGCACTTCCCGTACCCTTATAGGGTACATGAATCATGTCGATCTTAGCCATCTTTTCAAACAACACTGCTGATAGATGGACAGATGTTCCGCTACCACTAGAGGCAAAAGTGAGCTTACCGGGATTTGCTTTTCCAGCCGCAATCAATTCATTTACAGATTTATAAGGCGAATTTGCGGGAACGATGAGGATGTTTGGTGCCGAAAACACCCCACCAATCGCCGTGAAATCTTTTACAGGATCATAAGGAAGATTTTTATAGAGTGAAGCATTGACCGCATGTCCAATCGAAGGGAAATACAAAACATAACCATCCGGCGCTGAACGCGCAACATACTCAGCGGCGATATTTCCGTTTGCGCCTGCCTTGTTTTCAACAACGACTGGCTGACCCAGCCTCACCGAAAGCCCCTCTGCTAATGCTCGCCCAACTGTATCAGCGGAACCTCCAGGAGAAAATCCCACAATTAAATGAATTGGCTTACTTGGATATTCAGTTTTGTTCTGAGCGTATGCGATTCCTGCGAAAATCCCAGCAGCAATCAAAAATACTATTTTGCTGTGCGCCCTCATTTAGCGTGAAGACCCCTGAATCATTGGCACACCACTTAAGGCTTGTAGATCTTCAAAGCTGAGACCATCTACCCAATCCACTGCAACAAGCCCTTCGGATGTAACGGCGATTGTTGCCAAATCGGTATAGACACAGTCAACAGCAGCCAAAGCAGTCAAAGGATAAGTGCACTCTTTAACAAATTTTGACTCACCGGATTTAGTGAGATGCTCCATCATGACAAATAATTTCTTTGCGCCCAAAGCTAAATCCATTGCCCCACCAACCGCTGGTATAGCTTTTGGATCACTGGTGCGCCAATTTGCGATATCGCCTTTTACTGAGACCTGAAAGGCTCCCAATACGCAGATATCAATATGACCGCCGCGAATCATCACAAAGGAGTCTGCGTGATGGCAGAGTGATGCGCCAGGCAACATGGTTACCGGCTGCTTACCAGCATTCACCAACTCTTCATCTATCTCATGATCTTTTGCAAGTGGGCCCATGCCAAGCAATCCATTCTCGGAGTGCAATAGGATCTCTTTATCTGAAGGTAGGTAATTAGAAATGGTCATCGGCTGTCCGATACCCAAGTTCACATGCGCGCCATCGGGAATATCTTGAACAATGCGCTTAGCAATGTCTGCTGTTGTGCGTTTTTGTACTTTAGAGAGGTCAATCATAATTTACCCTCCACCAACACAATACGTTTTACAAAAATTCCAGGAGTGACGATCACTTCAGGATCTAGTTGACCCAATTCCACCACTTCATTGACTTGCGCAATCGTGCAGCGCGCAGCCGTTGCCATAATGGGTCCAAAGTTACGGCCAGTTCGGTGATAAGTAAGATTACCCCAACGATCACCTTTATCGGCCTTGATGAGCGCATAGTCCGCTTTTATCGCCGTTTCAAAAATATGATCAAAGCCATCGATAACGCGCGTATCTTTTCCTTTAGCCAACTCTGTGCCAAAACCGGTGGGCGTATAAAAGCCGCCAATACCAGCGCCACCAGCACGGATACGCTCAGCCAGGGTGCCTTGCGGAACTAACTCCAGCTCAATTTTTCCATCGCGATACAGATCATCGAATGCACCTGATTCTGGCTGACGAGGAAATGAGCAAACTACTTTTTTAACCTGGCCATTACCAATTAACTTGGCAATACCGATTCCTGAATTTCCAGCATTGTTACTGATGATGGTGAGATTTTTTGCACCCTGCTCTGCCAAGGCATCCAATAAATAAATTGGCAGGCCAGCGCCACCAAAACCTGAAACCAAAATGGTTGAGCCATCAGATATATCCTGGACGGCTTGCGCCACACCAGGAATAATTTTGTTTATCACTACTTGTCTCCATCTATTTTTATTATGGGTGCTGCTTTTCAGCTTTGCGCTGATTTTCTATTAATTTAATACATTTGCGAGATCGCATCCCGAATAATGGCAGGCAGCTTCTTGGCAAGCGCTCTTCTAGACTCAAGCGCCGTTTTTGAACCTTCTCTCACCTTGGCAGACCAGGGTGAACCTGGGAAATATGCATCATCCTGATATCGAGGAATCACATGCCAATGAATATGGGGAACCATATTACCCAAGGTGGCGAGATTGACTTTATGCGGCTCCATTACCTCACGAATAACCTCTTCAACAGCAAACACTAGAGACATGATGTGCTCACGCTCGCCATAAGTAAGATCAGACATCTCGGGTACATGACGATTCCAGATTACCCGGCAAAATCCCGGCAAATCTGGATCATTCACCATAATCACTCGGCAGTCGTCACCACGCCAAATTAACTCGCCCTCCTCGGGCTTGAGCTCATCCTTACAAAGTGTGCAATTGGTCATGCAATGAATGTATACGAAAACGGCATCTAAGTCACCTTTGTGGGGTAATTTAGATGCCGCGGCAGTAAGGGTGTTACTGCTACTACAGACTACTTAGGGATTCTTAGTGGAACTGCTCTTCTTCAGTAGAACCAGTCAACGCTGTAACAGATGACTTGCCACCCTGAATAACAGTTGTTACATCATCAAAGTAACCTGTGCCAACTTCTTGCTGGTGTGACACGAAAGTGTAACCACGATCACGCGCAGCAAATTCTGGCTCCTGTACTTTCTCAACATAAGCAGTCATACCACGCTTAGAGTAGTCTTGCGCCAAGTCGTACATGTTGTACCACATGGAGTGAATACCAGCGAGAGTAATGAACTGATACTTGTAGCCCATCGCGCCCAACTCACGTTGGAATTTCGCAATCGTTGCATCGTCCAAGTTTTTCTTCCAGTTAAAAGATGGTGAGCAGTTGTATGCCAACATCTTGCCCGGGAACTTAGCGCGAATCGCTTCAGCAAACTGACGCGCAAAATCCAAATCAGGTGTGCCAGTTTCACACCAAACCATATCAGCGTATTCAGCGTAAGCCAAACCACGTGAAATTGCCTGATCCAAACCTTTGCGAGTCTTGTAGAAACCTTCTGCGGTGCGCTCACCAGTTAAGAATGGCTTGTCGTTTTCATCGTAGTCAGAGGTCAACAAGTCAGCAGCTTCAGCATCAGTGCGAGCCAAGATAATAGTTGGCACGCCCATTACGTCAGCAGCCAAACGGGCTGCGATCAACTTCTGTACAGACTCACCAGTTGGCAACAATACCTTACCGCCCAAGTGGCCACACTTCTTAACAGAAGAAAGTTGGTCTTCAAAGTGAACGCCAGCAGCGCCTTGTTTGATCAATGCTTTAGCCAATTCAAATGCATTCAATACACCACCGAAACCAGCTTCAGCATCAGCAACGATTGGCGCATAGTAGTCGATATAACCTGCATCGCCAGGGCCAATACCTTTAGCAGTTTGAATTTCATCAGCACGTTGGAATGAGTTGTTAATACGCTCAACCATCTTTGGAACAGAATCAACTGGATACAAAGATTGATCTGGGTACATTGCTGCATATGAGTTACCGTCAGCAGCTACTTGCCAACCAGACAAATAGATTGCTTGAATGCCAGCTTTAACCTGTTGCATTGCTTGACCACCAGTCAATGCACCTAAGCAATTTACATATGCTTCGTTATTAACGAGATCCCATAATTTTTCAGCGCCATGCTTTGCCAATGTGTGCTCAATCATTAATGAGCCGCGAAGACGTACAACATCCTCCGCTGTGTAGCCGCGCTTAATACCTTTCCAACGTGGATTGGTATCCCAATCCTTCTGAATTGCTGCGATTTCAGCTTTGCGATCTGCCATGTTTTTCTCCCTAAGTTAAACAAGTAATTCAAAAATTCGAAGAGCTTTAAGAACTGATTTAAGTCTTATGTCTTATATAAGAGTTTAGAGGGATATAAAAAGCAGACAAGATCTATTTCAATCTTTTTTGAAAATATTTAACCTATAATTTTCAGTTACTTAGGAATATTTTTTTATAATGCGGAATGTATACCCGCTCTGCGAAATCAGAATGGTGGCGCTATGCTGCAGTGCATTTTATGCAGTGTAATGAAGTTTCATATTATGAAAATATGGACGCCCTGCGCTAACCTCCATGAAGTATTTAAGCGGGCTTATGAGAAGTTGATGAAACTTTAAATACGGTTGGAATAATCATCAACTGGAATAGCGCAATACCAATGAAGAGCGCTTTTGGTAATCCGGCATCCATAAAGAAGCCGAACACGAACGGCCCAACAGCCGCACCCAAATCAATTCCTGAATACACGATGCCGTAAACCCGCCCAGCAACACCTTTTGGTGTTGCCAATTTCACCAACAAGTCTCTTGAAGGAGCAACAACACCATAACCAAACCCCAAAGTGCAAAAAGCAATTGGGATAATTTGCATAGGAATTAAACCTGTAGCCAAAAGCAAGCAAATGACGATGGTGATGGATAGAAAGCTCGACACTATTCGCTCGGGGGTATACAGCTTCGCAGCCAGATACCCACCCACCAAAACACCTGCTGCACTACCAAGCGCCAAAAGCGTTAAGTAATAATTTCCGACGTTAACAGGTAAGTCATAAATCTTGAAAAGCGCACTGGGCGAAAATGATTGCAGGCTTGAAGTAGAGGCCATGCTAAAGAAAAAGAATATCCAGCACAACCAAACCGCTTTTAATCTTAAGAATGCAAACGTTCCTTCTGTAGTTGCCCCAGATTTACTAGATGAATTACTTTCTTGAACACTTTCATGACGCTCTTTAACGTTATCAATCAGTTGACTCTTATTCATCCAAAGAATTAATAGAATCATTGCCTCCAATAAAGCTGCCGATAAGAAAGCGATGCGCCAATCTGAAATCTGCGCAATTCCCACCATAAATGCCGGCGCTGCGGCCCAGCCTAGGTAACCTGTTACACCATGCATAGAGTAGGCATAAGGCAAATTTGGCGGGGAGATTTTGTGATTAATGAGTGTGTAATCAACCGGATGAAATATACCGTTACCACACCCCGCAATCACCGCGCCCATCACCAACATCCAATATCCATTGCTTTGAGAATAAGTAAGGGCAGCCAAAGCTAGTAGGCCCACCCCCGCAAAGAGAATGGGTCTCGCACCAATGCGATCAACCAAAAATCCAGAAGATGCCTGCACTACGCAAGAAACTACAAAGAAGACGGACATTAATAGTCCAAGCTCAGCGTAATTGAGTGCGAATTCATTCTTCAACCACGGAAACATTGGCGGAAGAATCAGGTGAAAAAAATGGGAGCTGCCGTGCGCTAGGCTAATAAGACCAATAACCCGGACATCACTGGCACGCCTACTAAGCGCAACAGTCATGTACCGAGTGTACTAGCGCAGGATGATTCCTGCAAAAACTACCGAGGTTTAATGTACTTGGCGGGTAAAGCTGAACTCGCCATTCTTATCCACATCTACTGGCACAACATCCTTAGGACCAAACTTGCCCTCCAGAATCATCTTGGAAACAGGGTTCTCAATGTGTTGCTGGATGGCGCGTTTTAATGGACGCGCACCGAAGATCGGATCAAAACCAACCTCAGCAAGCTTGCTTAAAGCGGCATCGCTTACCTCAAGTTGCATATCGACCCTCGCCAATCGTTCTGACAAGTTCTTCAACAGGATCTTGGCAATATTAGAAATATTGTCTTTATCCAAACCATGGAAGACCACAATCTCATCAATACGGTTTAAGAATTCAGGGCGGAAATGATTCTTCAACTCCTCGAAAACTGCTTCCTTGATTTCGGCCTGCTTCTTATCCGCCATGGATTGAATTAGCTGCGAGCCAATATTGCTGGTCATCACAATGACAGTGTTCTTGAAGTCTACAGTGCGACCCTGACCATCAGTCAGGCGACCATCATCAAGCACTTGTAACAGTACGTTAAAGACATCTGGATGCGCTTTCTCGATCTCATCAAATAAGATCACGCTATAAGGATGACGACGCACTTGCTCAGTCAAATAACCACCTTCTTCGTAACCAACATAACCAGGAGGCGCGCCAATCAAACGAGCAACACTATGCTTCTCCATAAATTCACTCATGTCGATACGAATCAAATGGTCTTCACTGTCAAAGAGAAATCCAGCCAATGCCTTGCAAAGCTCAGTCTTGCCAACACCCGTTGGTCCCAAGAACAAGAAAGATCCATAAGGACGGTTCTCTTCTGCCAAACCAGCACGGGAACGACGAATTGCATCAGACACAGCGCGAATCGCTTCATCTTGACCAACCACACGCTTGTGCAATAGCTCTTCCATCTTGAGCAGCTTGTCACGCTCGCCTTGCATCATCTTTGATACAGGAATACCTGTCGCACGAGAAACCACTTCCGCAATTTCTTCTGCGCCAACCTGTGTGCGAAGTAGCTTATTCTTCACTACACCATCCTTATCACCCTTTGCTTCAGCGGCAGCGGCTGACTTCAGCTTTGCTTCGAGCTCAGGCAATTTACCGTATTGCAATTCAGCAACCTTCTCGAGCTTGCCTTCACGTTGTAATTTCGCAATCTCAGCGCGTGTCTTCTCAATCTCTTCTTTCAAATGAGCAGCACCCAGTACCGCACCCTTTTCAGCCTTCCAGATTTCTTCTAAATCGGCATATTCAGCACCAAGGCGCTTAATCTCATCCTCAATCAAAGCTAGACGCTTCTGAGAAGCCTCGTCTTTCTCCTTCTTCACAGCCTCACGCTCAATCTTGAGCTGAATTAAACGGCGATCTAACTTGTCCATGACTTCAGGCTTGGAATCAATCTCCATGCGAATGCGTGAACCCGCCTCATCGATCAAATCGATTGCCTTATCTGGCAAGAAACGGTCAGTGATGTAACGGTGAGATAACTCAGCCGCAGCAACGATTGCTGGATCAGTAATTTCAATGCCATGGTGAAGCTCATAGCGCTCTTGTAAACCGCGCAAGATAGCGATAGTTGCCTCAACACTGGGTTCTTCTACCATGACCTTTTGGAAGCGACGCTCTAATGCAGGATCTTTTTCGATGTACTTACGATATTCATCCAGGGTGGTTGCGCCAATGCAATGCAATTCGCCACGAGCTAAAGCAGGCTTAAGCATATTGCCAGCATCCATTGCGCCGTCACTCTTGCCCGCGCCAACCATCGTATGGATCTCATCGATAAAGATGATAGTCTGACCTTCATCTTTAGCTACATCGCTTAGAACTGCTTTTAGGCGCTCTTCAAATTCGCCACGATACTTCGCGCCCGCCAAAAGCAAAGCCATATCCAACACCAAAACACGCTTGTCTTTTAGTGTCTCAGGCACTTCGCCGTTCACAATGCGTTGTGCCAAGCCTTCCACAATCGCAGTTTTACCTACACCTGGCTCACCAATCAAAACAGGATTATTTTTACCGCGTCTTTGCAAAATCTGAATGGTGCGGCGAATTTCATCGTCACGACCAATCACGGGATCAAGCTTGCCCATACGAGCACGCTCAGTTAGATCCACGGTATATTTTTTCAAGGCCTCGCGTTGACCTTCAGCATCTGCACTATTCACTGACTCTCCTCCGCGGACTAAATCAATCGCCGCCTCAAGTGATTTACGATTTAAACCATTCTCACGAGCTACTTTACCGAGCTCGCCTTTATCATCTGCCACCACTAGCAAAAATAATTCGCCAGCAATGAACTGATCATTGCGTTTGTTTGCCTCTTTTTCACATAAGTTGAGCCAATTAGCGAGATCGCGCCCTACTTGAACCTCACCACTAGTGCCCTGCACTTCTGGCAAGTTATTGATGATCTTTTCTACGCCTTTTTCCAGACCAGCAATATTGACCCCAGCACGAGTTAATAAACTCTTGGCAGCGCCATCTGAGTCCCGCAACATTGCCAGCAACAAATGAGCTGGCTCGATATATTGATTGTCTTTAGCTAAAGCTATGCTCTGAGCCTCGCTCAAAGCCTGTTGAAATTTGGTTGTTAATTTATCAATTCTCATTTTTATTGCCTCATGTATTCCATGTATTTATATCTATAGAATATAAGGACTATATTGCGAATTTCAAGGCTTCTTAAAGCACTTTTTACCCAAATTTAGCCTCAAATTGACCTGGTTTGTTTACCTCCTCGAGTGCTCTGATGGCAGCTACTATGCTGGGATCACCAATCGTCTCGAACATCGCATCAATGCTCACAACTCAGGGCAAGGCGCACGCTATACCCGATCTCGCGGGCCAGTGAAATTATTAGCAACCCAAGAGCATCCGGATCGATCTGCAGCCTCTAAGGCTGAGGCGCAACTTAAACGTCTTGCTCGGTCTCAAAAATTGGCATTCTTTCAACCCGATGATGAGCTTTAATTAGGACAGGCAAAAGCCCCCTTTAAGTAATGCCTCAGGCAAAGTCCATGCCCGATACAAACCAAAACCAGCGCCAGTAAATAGCAAGGAAGCAGCAAAATATCGTACCCATGCGTATTGTCCAAACTGGGTTAATGCTGCAGAGAACTTGGAAATCAATAATAGGTTTGGCAAAGTTCCTAAGCCAAAAACAAACATGATGGTTGCGCCCGTCAATACATCACCAGACAAAAAAGCTAATGGCAAGACCCCGTAAACCAAACCGCAAGGCACTAGCCCCCATAACATTCCACTAAACCAGCGAGACGGCCCGTTAGCAAAACGTCCAAGATATTTAGCCCAATAATTGGCGATTTGAGCACCGAGCCATTTACCACCAATCCGCACACTAGAACCACCTGAGTTGAGCAAGCGCACTCCCATTACAAATAATAGGATGGAAGTCAGTACAAATAAGGTGCGCTGAATGGGCAATATGTTTTGTTGCCAAACAACCACCCCAATCCATGCAGCGAGAGCACCCAATAAAACATAAGTGCTGATTCGCCCCAAATGCATGATCAGCTGGTCATATATCAACTGGGATTTAGCACGCAAGGGCACCTGAGAGGCTACAGGACGCTCAATTGCGGCGGCAATGCCGCCACACATCAATGCACAATGCCAGCCACTGACAAGCGAACCCAAAAAAATAGCGGTCAATAAGCTAGCGGTTAGCATGCCAATTCGCCAATTTTGGGGTAGAAACGTCTTTCACCCTAGTAGAATAAACTGTCTGCATAATTAACCCAATATGAATTACAAGCCTACCGATACCCCTACCAGCAAATGCTCGGTTTGCGTTTTGGGGCAATTTTGCCTTCCGGTTGGCTTAAGCTCTAGCGATGTATCCAAAATTGATACCCTGGTAAAAGAGCGGGTGCATTTACAAAAGGGCGAAAGTCTTTATCGCCACGGAGATCCATTAAGTTCTGTATACAGCGTGCGGTTTGGCACCCTCAAAACTGAGTACTGCCTTCAAGATGGCCGACAGCAAGTCATTGGCTTTCATCTTCCCGGTGAAATTCTTGGTCTAGATGGCATTGGGGATGGTCACTATCAATCTGACGCGATTGCCCTAGAGGAGAGTGACGTATGCATTATTCGTTACGAAGCCTTTGAAGATCTTGCAAGACAAATCCCGGTTCTACAAAATCAGTTTCATCGAATTATGAGTCGCGAGCTCACTCAAGATCAGCGCCACCTTCTCTCTCTTGGCACAATGCGCGCAGAAGAGCGATTGGCAGCATTCTTATTAAGCCTCTCACAACGCTTAGCAGCGCGCGGCTACATGAACAACGAATTCGATCTACGCATGAGTCGCGTGGATATCGGTAGCTACCTAGGTATTCAGATTGAGACTGTCAGTCGCATGCTCTCAAGATTTGCCGAATCAGGCCTGATTCAAATTAAACAACGTCATATCAAACTCATTGATATGAATGGCCTCTATGAATTGGCGGGCATACCAAATCCCGATAGAACTGTCTGTGTAAGCCCTGATATCCCTGTAAAACAGGGATAAGCACTAAATTAATCCGCGATCGATTTCTTTATTGTCTGGAGATTCGATGCCAGGCAGGATATAAGCCGTTAGAGCACTAGAGACGGCGCAAAAAGTCCAGATGACAAAAAATCCAATCGTGTAAACACCCTCATCCGATACTTCTGGGTGATATCCAAAAAATAACAGATCCTGCGGATGGATAACGGTAAACAACAACCCTTCCGCCATGCCGGCGACCAGGAATGAGGGCCACAAAATCCAAATGAGTAGTCGATATTTCATTTGTGAGCCTGCGCGTCTTTAAGTTGTTCAACTTTTAAACCTTGCTTCATTACTCCATCACGCAAAGGTTTATCAGCATGCATATTGACCGCAAGCCAAATTGTAATGATGCAACCAATCATCGCAACTGCAGGGCCACTAATTAAGAGCCAAGGCCACAACTGCTTCCACCAGGGCTTGCTAATTTGCTGTTCGGTCATATGCTTACTCTCCATCTTTTGCCTGATAGCTTAACGAGGAATGATAAAGCTGGATTTTTCATTACGAGTTCTGGTAATGATCTCATTGCCAGCCTGCTCTTGTGCCGTTACATCAAAATGAATTGGGTAGTTTCCAGAGTCATTTTGACCAATATTGGTACTTACTTTAACCGGTATCAACTGATTGCTTGCGGGCCCAACATTGACCTCAGTTACCTCTTGACCCTGAGAATTCAAAATCTTCAAATCATTTAGACCAGTCGCCTTCATCTGCACCTTCATAGGATTTTCAGATGCATTCATGATTTGAATACGATAAATATTCTCAATGCGAACACCCTCCACCTCACGCGCTAAGGCACCACGATCGCGCATGACATCCACACGAAGAGGATTTCTAGTGGCTAATGAAAATAGGAATGCGGAAGTCAATAGCGTAATGAATGCGGTATAGAAAATCACTCTCGGGCGGAATATATGTTTGATGGCGCTTTGGTTGGTCTCTTTATCCAACATCGCTCTCTCGGTGGTGTAGCGAATTAGGCCTTTTGGATAATTAACCTTCTCCATTACTTGATCGCATGCATCAATACAGGCACCACAACCGATGCACATGTATTGCAATCCATCACGAATATCAATTCCCGTTGGACATACTTGCACGCAAATACTGCAGTCAACACAGTCACCCAAGCCTAAAGCGGCATGGTCGGCAGACTTGCTACGACTACCACGAGGCTCGCCACGGACTTTGTCATAGGTCACCAAGAATGTATCTTTATCAACCATCACACTTTGGAAGCGTGCATAAGGGCACATGTATTTGCAAACCTGCTCGCGCATGAAGCCTGCATTACCCCAAGTTGCAAAGCTATAGAAGCATAGCCAGAATGTCTGCCACGGACCAAGAGACAAATGCAAAATAGCAGCACCCAAGGTTTCAATCGGAGTGAAGTAACCGATAAAGGTAAAACCAGTCCAGAACGCAATCAATAACCAAAGGAAGTGCTTGGTGATCTTCAGGCGCCACTTTCTGAAACTCCATGGCCACTCTTCGCCGTCTAAACGAATACGCGCAAAACGATCACCCTCTACCTTGCGCTCGATCCACATGAAGATCTCTGTGTACACCGTCTGTGGACATGCGTATCCGCAAAATAAACGACCTGCTACCGCAGTAAACAGGAATAACGCTAAAGCAGAAAGAATTAAAAGTAGTGTGAGATAAATCACATCCTGCGGCCATAAAACCAAACCGAAGATGTAAAACTTACGCTGAATTAAATCGAAGAGAACCGCTTGACGACCATTCCAACTCAGCCAAGGTAGACCATAAAAGAGGAGTTGGGTGGCAAATACGAGGATGAAACGCCAGCGGGCAAACAAGCCTGAGACGGATCGTGGGTAAATCTTTCGCCGGACCTCGTAAAGAGATTCCTCTATTACTTCTATCGGAACGGGCTTTCCACCCGGCGAATTCTCTGACACTGTTACTTCACTTACGCCGCTTTACTTACTTGCAGGTGCTTGCTTATTATTTGATAAGCCCCATACATAAGCTGTTAGCAACTGAATCTTCTCAGGACTTAATACTTTATCCTGGGCAGGCATTTGTGCCATACGACCTTTTGTAACAGTCTCAACAATAGTCGCCTCAGAACCACCATACAACCAAGTTTTATCCGTTAAATTAGGCGCGCCTAAAGCAATATTGCCTTTCCCATCTGGGCCGTGACATGCCGCGCAGTTTGCTTTAAATACTTCTGCACCACGGGCTGCCTTGAGATCATCAGCTGGCAAGCCAGACAAGCTACGAACATAATTTGCTACGTCCACAATTTGCTTGCTGTCTAACTGTGGGAATGGAGGCATCACACCACCACGACCATTGGTAATAGTTGTTTTGATGTTTTCTGGTGAGCCGCCATATAACCAGTCGCCATCGGTCAAATTCGGGAACCCTTTAGAGCCACCAGCATCAGAGCCGTGACATTGTGCGCAAGAATTCAAGAACAAACGTTGACCCATTTCACGAGCCTGAGGATCAGCTGCGATTTGCGCAATATCCATCTTCACGTATTTTGCGTAGACTGGCTTTAACTCATCGTTGGCTGTAGTCATCGACTTCATCAATGCACCATCAGTGCTATAGCCCAAAATACCCGGATAGGAACCCAATCCTGGATAAAGAGCTAAATAAACTAATGCGAATATGCAGGAAATCAAGAACATCCACATCCACCAGCGTGGGAGTGGATTATTCAATTCACGTAAGTCGCCATCCCAAACGTGACCTGTATCGGCGACAGCTCCATCTGGGGTATGAACTACCTTCGCCTTCCTTTGTGAAAACAAGAGCCATACACACCAAACAATCCCAACTAATGCCACTAGAGCAATATAGGTACTCCAACCGCTACTAAGAAAGTCGCTCATGATTTTTCCTTACTAAATTCATCCGGTAGATCAAATGGAAGTTCAGCCGATTCCTGGTTCGCCTTTTTTCTTCTTGGTGACCAAGCCCACCAAACTATTCCCAGAAAAAAGATTAAGCCTATGGATGTTGAAAATGCTGAAAGATAAGGAACAATCTTTTCCATTTGATTTATACGTTTTAACTATTTAATCACTTTTACTTACTAGTTACTTCATCAACAATGATGTAACGACGTGAAACTCCAAGGCCCTGAAGATAGGCAACCAAAGCATCAAGCTCAGTCTTGCCTTCTAACTCTTTTGGCGCATTAGCAATATCCTCATCGGTATATGGAACACCTAGACGGCGCATTGCTGTCATATGAGATTGAATGGTGCCAGCGTTAGCAGCATTTTTTGACAACCAAGGATATGCGGGCATGTTTGATTCCGGCACTACATCTCGTGGATTGTTCAAGTGAATTTGATGCCAAGCATCGGAATATCGACCGCCTACACGCGCCAAGTCTGGACCAGTTCGCTTACTTCCCCAAAGGAAAGGGTGATCAAAAACAGATTCACCAGCTAGCGAATATGGGCCATAACGCTCAACTTCAGAACGCAAAGTACGAATCTGCTGCGAATGACATCCAACACACCCTTCACGCTGATAAATGTCACGACCCGCTAAACGCAATGCAGAGTACGGCACCACCCCAGGGCTAGGCTCTGTAGTGGAGTGCTGGAAAAATAATGGAACAATTTGTACTAAGCCTGCAATTGAAACAACCACAATCGTAGCGATAATCAACCAGCCAACGTTTTTCTCAAGCGTGCCATGGGAAAAGAATTTATTTTCACTAGACATTTTCTTCTCCTTTTAGTGGGCAACTATTGCTGTTGGAATTGGTGCATTCACAAATTTTTTGCCCTGCACGGTTTTAAATACGTTGTAAGCCATAAGTAACATGCCGGTTAGGTAACACAATCCACCAAGCAAACGAATGACGTAGAAGGGGTAAGTCGCTTTTACCGACTCAACAAAGCTATAAGTTAGAGTGCCATCTGGCTCGAAGGCCCTCCACATCAATCCTTGCATTACACCTGCAATCCACATAGCAGCGATATAGATCACAACACCAATCGTGGCAATCCAAAAATGTAACTCGATCAATTTTGTACTGTACATATCTTTCTGACCAACCAAACGTGGGATGAGATAGTACAAAGAACCAATGGTGATCATTGCAACCCAGCCTAGAGCGCCAGAGTGTACGTGGCCAATAGTCCAGTCTGTATAGTGAGACAAGCTATTCACTGTCTTGATAGACATCATGGAGCCCTCGAAGGTAGACATACCGTAAAAGGACAAAGCAACTACCAAGAACTTCAAGATTGGATCACGACGCAATTTATGCCATGCGCCAGATAAAGTCATGATGCCGTTGATCATGCCGCCCCATGAAGGTGCCAACAAGATTAGAGAGAACACCATACCCAAAGATTGAGTCCAGTCAGGCAAGGCAGTGTGTTGCAAGTGGTGAGGACCTGCCCACATATAAGTGAAGTTCAATGCCCAGAAGTGAACGATTGACAAACGATATGAGTAGATTGGACGTTCTGCTTGCTTCGGAATGAAGTAATACATCATGCCCAAGAAGCTGGTAGTTAAGAAGAATCCTACTGCGTTATGACCATACCACCATTGAACCATTGCGTCTTGTACGCCCGCATACGCTGAGTAAGACTTCCATAGGCTTGCAGGCATCTCAATATTATTAAAGATATGGAGGATTGCAATAGTGAGGATGTATGCACCAAAGAACCAATTAGAAACATAAATATGTTTAGTCTTCCTTTTCATTATGGTGCCAAAGAAGACAATTGCATAAGCAACCCACACTACAGTTATCAGCAAATCAAGCGGCCACTCGAGCTCTGCATATTCTTTCGATGTAGAAATTCCCAATGGCAAAGTAATCGCTGCGCCAACAATGACCAGCTGCCAACCCCAGAAAGTGAATGCGGCTAACTTATCGCTAAATAAACGAGCCTGACAAGTGCGCTGAACAATGTAATAGGAGGTTGCAAAAAGCGCTGAACCGCCAAAAGCAAAAATCACAGCGTTGGTATGCAATGGGCGCAAGCGGCCATAGCTTAACCAAGGAATGTTGAATGTAATTTCAGGCCAAATCAATTGCGCAGCCAGTATTACGCCCACGAGCATACCAACAATTCCCCATAGGACAGTAACAATGGCGAACTGACTAACTACTCTGTAATTGAAGGTATCTTGATTGCTCCCCACGGCTAGTCCCATGGTTTCTCCTTTTTTTGACCAAACAGCGACATAATCCAAATAGACTGTGCTGATTATCAAATTAAGGCGCTATCAGAGGTTTGATCTATGTCAAAAAGGGTGGGGCAAATTGATTTTGTCATAAAAATTTCTCTGACAAAATACTAACTATATGATTTATAAGATTATTTATTGAAGTGTTCACTAACTTTATCTAGATTTGGAGCGTCATCATCCATAAGAATAGCCTCGCCAGGACCATCCAAATCATCAAATTGACCACTCTTGATTGACCAATTTAAAAACCAAACAATCAAAACCAATAAGCCTAGAGAGATCGGGATCAATAAATATAAACTTTCCATTCCGACAGTCTATGCCTTTCTCAATCGCCAGGCATTTAATGTGACTGCCAGCGAAGATAAAGACATTCCTATTCCCGCTATCCATGGATTTACCAAACCCAGCATCGCGGCTGGTATTGCCAATACGTTATATATCAATGCCCACAACAAATTTTGCTTGATGATTGCTTGAGTTTTGTCGGCTAATGTCAGGGCTTTAGCTAGGGGCTCTAAAGAGTTTGCCGTCAATATGGCATCGGCACCAGCGGCAGCAAGTGGTGCACCTGCGCCTACCGCAACTGAAACATCAGCGCGCGCCAGTAAAGGCGCATCATTTACACCATCTCCAATTGCCCATACAAAGCACCCCTCTTGTTGCAAGCGATCTATGTAATCAAATTTATCTTCGGGCGTACAAGCACCACGATAACTTTCAATTCCGACTAACTTTGCCCACCAAGCAACTGTATGTGCATTATCACCAGACACCAAATGCACTCGAATATTTTTTCTCTTAACTGCCTGTAATAGATTTTCTAAACCAGGTCTTGGTGTATCTAAGAAAACAAAGCTGGCAATGATTCCTTGTTCATCCGCTAGATGCACTTGACCATATTGCCCATCAGATGAATTCATTACACCCTGCTGCAAGCCTAGCCAATCCGAACTTCCAAGGCGATACGAGCCAGAACTCAGGCCTTTGCCAAGCAGATTATTTACTTGCTCAGATAGCTTAATTGGAGTTACGTTTTCTAATTCAGCAGCTCGCAATATCGATAAAGCCAGTGGATGCTTTTGTCCAGCCTCTAGAGCTGCCGCAATTGATAAAGCATCACGCTTAAGAAATCCTGAGCGCAATATCGCAATCTCCTTAAGCTCAGGCTGCCCCATAGTAAGCGTACCGGTTTTATCTAAAACCAAATCACTTGCTTTAGATAAACCTTCGAGCACATGACCACGCACAATCAATAAGCCTAATTTTGTAACGGCACCTTGGGCTGCAGCAAGCGCAGTTGGTACAGCCAGTGAAAGAGCACATGGACAACTTGCTACCAAAACCGATACCAATACTGTCCACGCCTGACTCGGATCAAAGTACAACCAAATCGTCGCAGAAACAAATGCACTAAGCAAAAGAAACCCAACAAAGTAAGCCGTCCATTTTTCAGCTAAGCCAACCATCACTGGCTTGGCAAGCAGCGCTTGATCTAACAAAGAGGCAATACCAGCGATACGGGTTGACTGCCCTATCGCATCAATTCGCATAATCAAAGGGTTGAGAATGTTGTGAGTTCCCGCATAAACACGATCACCAATTCCTTTATCGACCGGCTTGGACTCGCCAGTTAGCAAGGACTCATCTAAGGAGCTGGGGCTTTCAATCAATATGCCATCGGCAGGAAGCACCTCTCCTGGCGAAACACGCAAGTAATCGCCAGCGCTGCAATTAACCACAGGCACAACAGCAACTGTTTTTGACTCTGGGTAATTACCCAATCGCCCACATGTTGCTGGAAGTTGTTTTGCTAATGCTTCCGCACCACCTTGTGCATCCTGTCTTGCTAATAGCTCTACATAACGAGCCGCCAAAATAAATGCGACAAACATGGTGATTGAATCAAAGTAACTCTGGCCCGATCCTTTGATGAGATTAATCGTGCCAGCAGTAAATGCGAGAAATAATGCCAGGGCAATTGGTACATCCATACCCAACATATGGGTTTGTTTAAATGTACGCACGCTACGCCATGCAGCTTGAAAAATAGGGCCAGCTGAATATACCATCACCGGCACTGTTAAGGCCCAGCTTGTCCAGCCCAGCAAGACCTCAAACTCGGGAGTGATGTCGGCGCCTACATAGCTTGGCCATGCATACATCATGACTTGCATCATGCCTAACATCGCCACACCAAGCCGAGTTAATAATTGGCGACGCTCCTTCTTGGACCTCTCGGCAGAAAGCGAGGGCTCAAAAGGCCAAGCTTCGTAACCAATGCGCTCAATCTCAAATAACAAACGAGCAAGACTAGAATTTTCAGGCGAGTAACGCACAATGACTTTCTGCGTTACGTAATTGATCTGCACATCTTTCACGCCAGCGATTCTTCTAAGATGCTGCTCACACAACCATACACATGCAGCGCAACGGATCTTCTCTAGGCGCAAAGTTGTCTCTAAATCGCCTACCTCGCCGTAAGGTCGAGTAAAACGCGCGCCCAATGATGGATCATCGTAAGGCTTTAGATTTTCAGGAATCTCATTGCTGGCAAGATAGGCTGTGGGCTTTTCGCTAGACTGTGCTCGTCGCGCATAAAACACTTCAAGACCTTCGCCATGGATCGTCTGCGCAATCGCCATGCAGCCCGCACAACAAAATTGACGCTGTACACCAGCCAACTCGGCTTCAATAAGATCACTAGGTAAGATGCTGCTTGAACAGTGATAGCAAGTGAATGAATGATTGCTATTCATCATTGAGTCATGAATTCACTTTATCAACCCAACCGCTGCGGCGTTCATAGATTACAAATAAAACACCCCAAATGACAACGGCTGCGTATGCCCAAATCCACGCAATCGAAGAAGAGCGTGAACCAGCAACATCTAATACGAAACCAAAAATAGCTGGCCCCATTAAGCCGCCACCAAATCCCATTAATGAATGCAGACCCATCGCAGCACCCTTAATATTTTCTTGAGCGCTAATCACTAGACCAGCAGTTAAGGTTGAAGAGTCTGCCATGATAAAAATGGCGTGACCAATCGCAAGCGCAACAATCAACCACCACGAGTGCCCAGTCGAAGAGGCCAAAGTAATTCCCATGATGGCGCTGGTCAACATCACGATGCAAACCCACTTTTGTCGCCCTACTCGCAAAGCGATTTCATTACCAAGAATGGATGAAGGCACCCCAAAGAAATTAATCACTCCAGCTAATGTGGTTGCGGTTAAAAAGAAGCTTTCCCCGGAAGCGGCAGCGCAAAATGCAAAGAACGCCACAATCCAACTTCTAGAGGCGAATAACTCCAAAGAGTGCGCGGTGTAACCAAAAATAAATCCTGATGCTTTTTTATCCATCAAGACTAATTTCCATTTATCTACAGGAAATATGTCATGCAAGCGAATTCGAATTGGACCCTTCCATTTTTCATGGGCCAGCGGAGGAATACAGAAGAGCACAATTAAAAATGCCGCGAAAGGTCCAAGCGCAATGATTCCAAATACATAATGCCAACCCAAGGCACTCAAGATCCAACCCGAACATAAATAAGAAAAGCCAGTGCCAATACCAAAGAATGCCGTGTAAAAAGCAATGTGCCTTGTCAACTCTCCTGATTGAATGCGGTCGGACAATATTTTGAGTCCCGGCATATAGGTACCTGCAAGCCCAGCGCCATTAATAGACATAAACAACAGAGCTGTCCAAAAATTGTTTGCCAATAGGGCCATTCCCAATAAGCCAGAAGTAGCGGAAATCCCCCCTACTAAATAAACTTTACGGGCATCGACACGGTCAGTGAGCGCTGTCGCCAAAGGCACCGCCAACATATAACCAAAGAAAAAAGCACTCGCAATTAGGCCGGACTGGAGATTAGATAAATGCCACTCTTCCTGCAAGGGGGCTAGGACTACGGCATAGCATGCGAAACCCAATAAGGCACAGGTTTGTGCCATAAGCATAAATGGGGTGTAGCCAACTGATCGAAAACGCATAGAGTACCGGTGAAATCGTCAGCTCATTCTACTCGCCCAGATGATCCAGACCCGCTACACTAATAAAAATTAGATGGAGACCATATGAAACGCACAATTTTCCTCAGATACCTAACTGGCGCATTACTTGCACTCGGCAGCTCATTTGCATGTGCGGATAACTACCCCTCTAAACCTATCAAAGCTATTGTTCCCTTTGCGCCAGGCAGCGCCACTGATCAAATCGGTAGAGCATTTGCCGCCAAGATGGCTGAGTCCCTTGGTCAACCAGTAGTCGTTGAAAATCGACCTGGGGCCAATGGCATGATTGGCGCTGATGTAGTTGCAAAATCCCCCGCTGATGGTTACACCCTACTATTTGGAACCAATAGCACCAATGCCGCTTTAAAAAGTTTGGTTAAGAACTTGCCTTACAACCAAGATACAGCCTTTACACCAATTGGCTACTTTGGTTCGGTACCTCTCATTGTTGCCATAAATAATGATGTTCCAGCTAAATCGCTCAATGGTTTTGTATCTATTGCTAAAGCCAATCCTGGAAAAATGACATTTGCATATGCCAGCACCTCTCAACGCGTCTCTTCAGAGATGCTAGCGAACGATGCAGGCATCAAGATGACTGGTGTTTCATATAAAAGCGGTCCAAATGCAATGACTGATCTTATTGGCGGTCAAGTCAATATGTTTACGGCAGACTTTGCAGTGACCTTGCCACAAGTTCAAGCAGGAAAAATTCGAGGACTAGCAGTGACCTCCTTAAAGCGCTCTCCAGCTATTCCTGAATTGCCAACAGTTAATGAGGCACTTGGCATCAAGAACTATGAATTAATTGCTTTCTTTGCAGCCTTTGGGCCTGCAGGCATGCCAAAAGATGCTGTGCTGAAACTTAACAAAGCTATTAACGATGCGGCGAAATCAAAAGAATTAACTGAACGATTTGCTTCTATGGGTTTTGAAACACAACCAGGAAGCCCTGAAGCGCTTGGCCAGAAGATTAAGCTAGAAACTGATAAGTGGGCAAAGGCTATTAAAGCTGCAGGTATGGAAGCGGAATAAAAAGTTTAATTTGCGTTAATTTGCGTTAATCTCCATGGATAAGAGCCAATATGAAAGGCTCTTTCCATGAGAATCTAAATTTAAAGATAGATTAACGCCGCCATCTAATAGGTCATCAATAACAAAATTGAGTGCCTGCAGATTAGGCAAGTCATAGCGCTTTACCGCACTCGGATTGCGGAATCCAAAATGAGCCTTGACTTTCTCTTCTGTTAATTCTCTTTGCAAGATAGGGAAATCTTCTTTTCGATAGGCGATCACGCTGATGTTGGATCGAGAGCCCTTATCCCCCGTACGCGCATGCGCAATTTGATGCAGAGGCACTAAATGATTTTTCATTTTGAGCACTCCTCCTTATAAAACACATAGGAAGACTTTATTTCGGCACGAGGAATAAGGGCAACCAAGGTATTCAGTCTAGGTTTCAAGCTAGTTCGAACACCGCCCCCACCTGCGGGGCCACAGGTATATAAAGCAGTCACTTCACGACACACTCGCATTGCCAGTTGTCGATCTTGATGAGCCGCTGCAACACGAAGGCGAATGTCTTCAAACGATTTCGAAGGATTCATTGCGGGGCCCTCTCCAGAATCACCCATAAAAACACTAGACGACCCAATGAAATCGATCCTGAGCATTAAATCTTTCCCAATTCGATCACGAATAATCTGTGCTGCTAGCTTTGCGCGCTCAAGGGCGTGGTGACCCGCATACGAAATCTCAGCCTCAGCGAGCCATCCTCCATCAATGCAAATATTTGCTTTCAGAGAATCCGGCTTGGGATGTCCTATGACACCCTTCAATTCAACTCGGTTATTTCCAAGATCACAAATCGCAGCCTGCGTAATATCTGCTACAACATCAGGAGTTAAATAAGACGCAGGATCATGCAACTCATACAGCAATTGCTCAGTGACAGTTAAGCGATTAACAACACCCCCTGTACCTTCAGGCTTAGTAACACAGATATTGCCTTGCGCATCAAACTCGACAATTGGAAAACCGACATTACTTAAGTTAGGAACGTCCTTATAACCTGGATCCGCAAAATAACCGCCTGTGACCTGAGCCCCACACTCCAGCAGGTGCCCAGCCATCGTGGCGCTAGCCAAGAAGTCCCAGTCTTCCCAACTCTTTTTAAAGTGAGCCATCAATGGACCTACAGTAAGCGCTGGATCAGCAACGCGACCTGTCACCACAACTTGAGCACCAGCAGTTAACGCATCCGAAATCTCTTTAGCACCAAGATATACGTTCGCACTAACTAGCTGACTATGCCCCAATAACTCTTGATCTGACTTAGCAAGATGCGCCTCAATCATTTTTCGATAGCTGGATTCAGAAATATCATCACCCACAACAACTGCGATCTTTAATTCTGGTAAATTTTTTTCTTTTGCCAAGCGTGCAATAACTGCAGCAGCTGCAAACGGATTGGCAGCGCCAAAATTACCAACAATTGGAATACCTGCCTGTACACAATCAGACAAAATGGGCTCGAGCATTTCTTCAAGCAAGGGCTCATACCCCAATTGATCATTTTGTCGACGCTCTAATTGCGCAAGAGCAAGCGTTCTCTCAGCTAGACTTTCAAAAATAAGGCATGCTGGCTCTCCATGCTTTATCAAGGCATTAACCAGCGGCTTCGCCACCCCCAAGCGATCGCCTGAGAACCCTGCGGCACAAGCTACGCGATAAATGTCCGACACAATGGATTAAGGGTTATTGTTGACTGCGGTTAGGAGAATCTTGAAAACCGTTAGATCTAAATGTGAGAACCAAGGTATCACGATACCCATAGTCAGCAAGTGGCTGAATAGGTGTAGATTCATGAATCATTCGCTCGTCATTCATTAATAACAATGACCAAGGCTGAGTTAATGTGAAACGCAATCCTGCAGAACCTTTTGCATCAAAGATTCGAGTTTCGCCGCCCTTAATACCCACGCGATCCAATAAAAACACTGCAACAAAATCCACTCCATCACGATGCGCGCCTTCAGGTGTTGGACGACCAATACCATCAGTTGTATCAATTCGGAACTGATGGGCCTCAACAAACCATGTCTTTACCGGCTTTAATCCTCTTAAGAGATTGGCTAGACCAAGTAACACGCCTTGCCAAGCAGAATCATTCAAAACGGCAGGCAGAACAGACTCAAACCAACGCTCTATACCGCCATGCAAGGCGTTGTAGTCAAGCGATTGCCAATGAGCGCGATGCGGAACTAAATTTAACTTTTGGTTTTGAATCTCAAAACTGGCGTGACGACGAAACCGATATCGACCCCCATCTTTAAGATAAGGATCGCGCGGCAAACCTTCCCAATATTGAGAGAGGCTTTGCAAATTTGCTAGTGGTACACCGCTGATTTCAGCCACTGTGTCCGGTGAGGCCACCACAAAACCATCCTGGCTCAAGGCTTTAGCAAGCTCTTTTGCTGGAGTTAGCCTAGGCGAGAGAATGGCAGCAGTCATAGATTGATTGTAGGGCAAGCAAAGGCTTAATCAAGCTGTGCGCCAGATGCCCTCACAATTTTCGCCCACTTAGCCAATTCATCTTTAAGTAATCCAGAGAGTTTTGCTGGTGGCACTGGATTTAAATCCAAGCCTTGGGCGATCAATTTTTCGCGTACATCTGGCTTGGCCATTAACTTATCCATTGCTAATTGGATTTTCTTCACAACATCAGGCGGCGTCCCATTTGGGGCAAATAAAGCAACCCAAACCTCGCCCACACAATCTGGGTAGGTCTCTGCAATTGTTGGTATCTCTGGTGCCGCACTAGAGCGCTTTGCTGAACTAATCGCAATTGCTTGAAGCTTCCCTGCTTTGATGTAATTTAATGCAGAAGGTAAGCTAGCAAATGCCAAGGGAACTTGTCCGCCAAGAACATCATTAATTGCAGGGGCTACACCCTTATAAGGGATGTGCTGCATATCCACTCCAGCGCTCGTATTTAACATGGCGCCTAAGAGGTGGCTGATCGTTCCATTACCAGCAGAGGCATAAGACAACTCGCCTGGCTTCTTTTTAGCAGCAGCAATCACATCAGCTAAGGTCTTGTATGGTGAACCTGGTGGTGAAACCAATACATATGGCGTTGCTCCAATGTAGTAGAGCGGAACAAAATCGTTCACCGGATCAAATCCAGGGTTCTTATACAAAGCAGGATTAATCGCTTGAGCGCTATTGATAGTGAGAAGTAATGTGTAACCATCTTTAGTAGAACGAGCAACACTTTGAGTGCCAATATTGCCGCCAGCCCCCGGCCTATTCTCAACAACTACTGAGCCACCAATCGCATCTCCGAACGCAGGCGCAATCAAGCGAGCCACAATGTCATTCGTTCCGCCTGCTGCCTGCGGAACCACCAAAGAAATTGGCTTATTAGGATAGGGCTGCGCAGCCAATACCAAGGAAAGAAAGGCGCCACTTAGAAGCGCAATTGTCTTAAAAATTACTTTATGCATTGCTTTGTCTCCTACTATTTTTGTATTGAAGTTTTTTCAAACGACTGCCTCCATTGTTTTCGAGGCTGTCGCTCAAGAATACAAGTGCTTCAATCGTGCTCGCACATCCCCAACGTGACTCTTTAGGTCATATAACTCTTTAGAATCCATCATTGAAACTTTAATATTATTGACGCGTCGCTCAATCTCATCTAGATCCATCCGTTTCCGATCTTTTTGATCCGGATCATAAGCGTTCTTTTCAAGCTCGCGCAGCTCTGCGTATACCTGAGCCAGCTTGAGTCTTAATAAAAAATTCTTTGCTGATGGAATATAAGTAAAGAGTGGAATAAAAATAACCAATAACGGAATCACAATCTTTACAAAGCGGCCAACCCAAACTGCTGTCCAGAATGGTAGATGGCGATGCAAAAAAGAAGGGCCATCTTTTAAATAAATCTCTGCATCGGCATGCAAAGGAAAATCCATACCAACACTAGAGGGAAACTCTCCCGGCTTTTGTAGACGGGAATAGGATTTCAGGATGTCATAAGAGGCACTCAACATAAGTGAAATCATCGCGGGGCTAACGTTGTCATGGGTCACCAAGGTAGCTGTTGGTGCAATAACCTGGATATCTTGCCTTGGAATATCGTACTCAATACTTAACAAGCCTCTTGGCACATTTACCTTGGATAAATACGGCAAATTACGCGTATAGGCATCTGCTTGATCAAAGTTCATCAAACGAATACCAGGCACTTCATAGAATTTCTTCAAAATTGGAGCCTCTGCTGCTGCCACAATAAACACCGCATCAAGCTCACCATTACTAAGCTTAGTCAAAGCCTGATCTGGCTTTAACTTTTCACCGTGGATCTCGTTTTCTTTAATGCCGCTAATTTTCATAAGGGCTGTACTTAAAGCAAGTGTGCCGCTACCCTCGTTACCGATCGCCACCCGCTTGCCTTTAAGTTGACTCAATACTTGCAAGCGCCCGCCCTCACTCTTAAATCCAGGCTCACGATACCAGACCCAAATTGGCTCATAAAACATTCCAGCAATAGAAACCAAATTCGGATACTTGCTTACATCCGCAACGCCACCCTGCACCATCGCAAAATTCACACCAGATTTTGGATCATTCAATAAGCCCAGGTTATCAATTGTTCCGCCAGTTGCCTTAACCTCTAGGCTGACACCATCTTTGGCAACCTCTTCTTTGAGGCGCTCACCAAATTGGTAATAAAGACCAGTTGGGAACCCTGTGGCCATCTCAATGACTTTTGGTGGTGGTGGCACCAAAATCCATAAGACTGCAAAAATAGCAACCAGCACCACACAGAAACCCACAGCAATAGCAAATGGGTTGTATAGATATCTTTTATAAGTTGTCATACGCTCTCTATTCGATCTTGCTAGGTCTTCAGAATAATAATAGAGAAACTATGGTGCGTCATTAATACTAATAAACCCAACTTAGCAACCGCCATGGCGTTTAGCCAAAAATCGATATCTGACTAGCTATGACTTGACTAGGGTGACATTTAGAGCAAAACGCAGGTCAAATTCGAGAATGTGCTGCTCAAACCAATATCCTATATACCGAATCAAGCTATATAAATCACTGTTGTTTGAAGACATTTGATTAAGTGTTTTCGACACCACATCCAATACCTTTAGGTGTGCGGTCTCATGATATGAGAAGTCGACTCCCGCTGCATGCGCTAATTGAGATTCGGTTTCAAAATGACTAACCAACATTTGATACAAAGTGTCGCGTTTTGATTGAGGGATATCTTGAGCCCCAAAGCAATACTCCTTGAACCCCTCTAAAAAAACAAATAATTCATTATGCTCAGAATCCACGACACTAATATTTGTAAGTAGATTCTGAGGCAACATTAAGTATTGAGCGCTCGCCATAACATTACCCGCAACTTCCAATATGGCCGCACTGTGTGCAATAGTCACATCCATCCTTGCGGATCATGGCATGCGCACCACATTCACCACACTTCTTGCCAGCCATCACCGGTGGCGCAGAGGTACTTGGCACAGGAATTTCAGATAAGTCATTAATTGACATACCATTTCGTCTCTGAATAATGTTTTGAATGGCATATGCAATCGCAGCTACTTCAGAGTCATGCCACAAGGGCATTCTCGTGCCATCAATTTTTTCAAATGTTCCCAACCTTACAGCACCCCTATCCCAGGCTACCTTACGCATATCACTCAACGCACGCTCTAAAAACCCTCCGCGCGCCGCTAATGACAACAAACGCATGCTAGAAGTAATCCACTGCTGCGATTCACCATTCTGACCGACTGGCATAAAGAACTCAACCGCGCGCTCAACACCTTCAGCAACACCATCTTTGGGAATCGACATAAATGAAACTACTAAATACAGTGTTTTGTGCCCTTCCTGCGTCCAGTACTCTATTTTCTCAGCCACAGCTGGCAAGACTCCCTTCGGACGACTCTCAATCACCATCCGCATAGGATCAACATCAGGCAACTCAACACTCGTTTCTGAAGGCTTATCGACCGGGAGTTCCAATACTGATCCCAAAATACTATTTGGTCGATAGGTGGCTAAGCCCTTTAAGTTTGCGCGCCACGCTTGCTCATATAAATTCTTAAAGTCTTCATATGGATAGTCCGCTGGAACATTAACAGTTTTAGAAATTGCTGTATCAATAAATGGCTGAACCGCCTGCATCATTGCAATATGATCTGTAGCAGCCATTTCCAGTGCGGAAATAAAATAAGACGGCAATTCATCGACATTGCCACCTAATTCACGATAGACCCGCCACGCATGATCCTCAACAGCGTACTCCGTAATGCTGCCATCTGACTCCCTTTTCTTGCGTCGATACATCCATGAAAAGGCTGGCTCGATTCCATTCGAGGCGTTATCAGCAAAAGCCAGGCTTACAGTACCGGTGGGTGCGATTGATAACAAATGACTATTACGAATCCCATGTTGACGAATCTCGTCCTTTAACTTGCTATCTAGCCGACTAACAAACCCATTACCACCCAAATACTTCTCCACATCCAAAGCTGGGAAGGCACCTTTCTCCTTAGCTAGCTCAACCGAGGCCTCATAAGCCGCATCACGCATTACGCGAGCAATTTTTGCGGCAATAATTCGAGCGGACTCTTCGTTGTATGGCAGCTTCAACATTACTAATGCATCACCAAGCCCCGTAAACCCCACACCAATTCGACGCTTAGCTCGCGCCTCAGCGGCCTGTTCTGGCAAAGGCCAATACGTAACATCTAAAACGTTATCCAGCATTCGTACTTGCGTTTTAACCGACTCAGCAAAAGCCTCAAAGTCAAAACTAGGCTCAGCAGAAAAACCAAATGGATTTTTAACAAAACGTGGAAGAATAATTGGCCCAAGATCACAGCATCCATATGGCGGAAGAGGTTGTTCACCACATGGGTTTGTACTAGAGATGTTTTCGCAATAATTTAAGTTGTTTTCTCGATTAATGTTGTCTAAAAAAAGAATGCCTGGCTCCGCGAAATCATAGGCAGATTTCATGACGGTATCCCATACCTCTTTTGCGGCAACTTTCTTATAAACCCACAGTCCGTCTGCTCTTTGATGGGCACCCTCACTCAACAGAGATGCGCTTGGTTTGGCTTTGTGCACCAATTCCCAAACTTGATCTTCATGAACAGCTTGCATAAAGAGATTTGACACACCCACTGAAACATTAAAGTTATTCCATCGTCCCGTGGTGCGCTTCGCAGTTATAAATTCAAATATATCTGGATGATCAATACGCAATACACCCATTTGCGCACCACGCCGTGCCCCCGCACTTTCAACAGTGGAGCAAGACTGATCAAACACATTGATATAGCTACATGGGCCAGAGGCGATTGATGCCGTGCCCTTGACTTCAGCACCCTTTGGTCGAATCCGGGAAAAATCGTAACCCACACCGCCACCACGACGCATCGTTTCAGCAGCCTGTTTTAGTGCCTCATAAATTCCGGGATATCCATCATCATCAAAGCCCTGTATGCAATCGCCTACCGGCTGAACAAAGCAATTAATCAGCGTTGCCTGAATCTCAGTCCCAGCGGCGCTCATGATGCGCCCAGCACCAATAGCGCCATTGCGCATATTCTCCAGAAAACGATTCTCTATGGTCGATCTGATCGACTCATCCTCAACTACAGCTAAACCTTTGGCTACCCTCTTAAAGATTACATCTGGATCACGCTCGCCATCCTTTGCGTATTTCTCAATAAGTACATCAATGCTAATGGGCTGGATGGACATGAATAATTGGCTCCACAGTTTTTTCTAAAAGTTTATTAATGAGTTCGGCTACTGATTTGATTTGGTCGCCAAAAGGTAAAGCGCCAGCTCCTCTGAAGAAAAGTCCTTTTTGAATATTCCCCATCAAAGCGCTTCCTAGAACCTTATCAATACAAAATTGCCCCCACTGAGCATTGCCATCACGCAAACCACACTGATGCAGACAATCAAATATCATCGTGCACCGCGGCTTCTTTCTAGCCACATCTTTTAAGCTAGGCAATACTTCCAAATACTTAGTTAGCCATGGAGTTTTAACTGCACGCGCAGGTAAACCTGCGACACTCAAAAAGTCAACGATATCTTCTGGTTTAGCTTGTGCAAGGATATTTTTAAATTCATCACTAGCATCACATTCTGTTGTAACTGCAAATGCCGTTCCCAACTGAACTCCGGACGCCCCCAGACTTTGTGCTTTTTTAATATCCTGAAAGCTATTGATGCCACCTGCAACAATTAATGGAATCTTCCCCTCTATACCCAAGGTTTTAAATAGGGCTAGAGTTTCAGGAACAACCGTTTCAAAATCAAACTTAGGATTGTGAATGTCCTCGACGCTCGAAGCGCCTACGTGACCCCCAGCCCAGCGCGGGTGCTCTATCACAATCGCGTTTGGCAAGCGCCCCTTCTTTTCCCACTTTTTCAACAAAAGTGAAATTCCTCGCACCTCAGAAAGAATTGGAATTAAAGCAACATCAGGAAAATCAGCCGCAAGATCAGGCAAATCTAATGGAAGCCCAGCTCCAACAACCAAGGCATCTGCACCACTTTCCAGCGAGCACCTCACATAAGACTCGTATTCGCTGACCGCGCGCATGACATTAACTGCAATCATGCCCCACCCCATGGAATCCTCACGGGCCATTTGAATTTCTCTTCTTAAGGCCTCAATATTCGCTTGATTAATTGTTTCTTTATTTTCAATCGATGGAGTCAAATATTTTGTACGGCCCATTAAATCGGGATGTAGGCGCCGCAGGTCAATAGACGAGATCGTACCCATTCCTCCACACCTTGCCACCGCTCCAGCTAATTTATGAGCAGACACTCCAACACCCATGCCACCTTGAATGATGGGGAGTATTTGCTTGTTCATAATTTTCAGCGGGGTAAGACCGCTTTTCTGAAACGGCAACTCAAAACTGACTGGCACTCGAACATGCATTACCTCACCTCGCGAAGAGAGACTCTTCAACGCATAATGCAAGCACTTACTTAGAAGGGTTTTGATTCAAATCAAGAAAGGAAATAGTATTTGGATCGAGAAATACGTCAAGGAAACGCAATAAAAATTCTATATAAATCAATGCATAAGAGTAGGATATCTCCTATGCCATATCGGCAAAGTCTTATCTGAATTTAAATGAGGTCCATTACTCACATTTAAAAAAGGGGGATTGTTTTTGCCTGGTTGCCAAGACCACACTATCCCTAATGTTAAACACGCCGTCCATGCTCTGATCTAGCAGATGCATTGTGCGTAAATCTTCGGAAAGCTGAATTAATGAGACCGTTAAATAATTTGATTTATTTTGTAGATTCTCAGATTGGGCAGTAGTTTTATAGACTAAATTTGACTGATCAAACACTTCAATATTCTTAAACACGCTACGGCGAACAACTTGTATTTGCCCATTTCCAGGTAGGCGTAATTCGTTTATTAATTTTCCGGTTTTATCGTAATAGTAAAAGATTCCTGCTCCAGAGAATTTTGGGTTAACACACATATTTTGTGCATCAACGACCCATCTACCAATTAAATGGGACTCCAGTTTTTTAACGTCAACCTGAGCATGTATTTCTGGAGATGCAATTAAGGCAAGAGATATGCAAACAATTACATTTCTTAGCTTAAATTGCATATCAATCATTATGGCCTTACCTGATCAACCACGAGCTTTAACTGGTTAGCGCCAACTTTCACCACAATTGGCGCTGAATATAGGTCACCAGAAACTGGCTTAGCTTGACCTGATTTTGATACCCTCACCTCAACTGAAACGGCATTTAAATTAGATATAAGTGCATCTGGTGTCATCGCAAGCGCATCGTTTAATACAAAGCGCATTGGCAATTCGGATACTTTGCTACGCATAATCGCTACCGGCATACGCGCATCAGGCGCTTTTGCAATTACCATCACAATGTCATCTGGTTTAACTCTAGATTTAAGATCTGGACTAAGCTCAACAATGCCACCAACGCTTTTCCCTCCACTAACGCTTGGTGTTATTGGTTTATCTTGCGCAACATTCTCAGGTGGTAGATTGGCTTTACCACGGGCCTCCATGATAGACCCCTGAATCATTCTGGCGTCATCCGAATCTGCTGGCAATAATTTACTCAAACGCGTCCAAACTTGAATGGCACTTCTGTAATTACCTTCGTTGTAATCAGCAGTTCCTTCAAGCCAAAGCGCCATCATATTGTTCGGATCAGCTTTCAAAGCCCTCTTCAGAATTGCCCTAGGCTTACCCGCAAAGTTCCCATTGGCATTACTTGCGGCAACGTCAGCATAATCAGCCAACAATTGCGCATCCCCATCTAAATATGAGCCTGCGCGATCATATGCCTTTTCAGCATCTTTTGGGCGACCCATCACCTTATAAGATCTGGCCAACATAGCCCAGCCCTTCAAATTACTGGGATCTTGCTCCAATTTCGCGGCAAGGCCTTGAACCATTTTTTCAACATCTTGTTGAGCCACCTGTTGCTTTGCACTGCCATCCGCAATTTGCTGCGCACTTCCAAGCCAGTAATAGATAAGCGCCGCCAGTGCAGGCACAAAGACTATTGCAGCAATCATGGTTTTTTTAGGTAGAACCTAGAACCGCAACGCCATCCTCATCTTGGGTATCTTGAAACAATCGCTGACGAATTTCTGCATGGGCTATTTGATAGCTACGCTCATCAATTAAACCATCAGCTCGCTCTTTCTCAATCTTAGCAAGCTCCTCTTTATATATGGCGGCATTTAACTGCTTACGAGAGGCGTGCTGATCATTAGCCCTCCAAACAAATGGTCTAAATAGAAGCACCAAAACCAAAACTACCAACAAGAAGGCTGCAGCATAAAAAGTAATCATTGATCATCTCGCAAGAGCGCATCGACGCGTTTATTGTCATCATCTGAGAGGGTAACGTTGACCACTTGGCTATTGCGTCGACGTAAATACATTAGCAAAGCTACCATACCTGCAATCATTAATACAAACGGGCCCGCCCAAAGTAGCCATGTTGTCGGTTTAACAGGTGGACGATATAAAACAAAGTCGCCATATCGATCAACCATAAAGGTTCTTATTTCAGCATCGGTTTTGCCTTGCTTAATCAAATCACGAATTTCTCGGCGCAAATCTTGGGCTAACTCCGAACGCGATCCCGATAAAGATTCATTCTGGCAAACCAAACAGCGCATTTCTTCGGAGATGGATATCAAGCGTTGCTCTACAACAGGATCCTCAGCCAGCGGGGCAGCTTCATCGGCATGCGCAAAGCTAAATAACACCACTAAACCAAAAGAGATAAATATTTTCTTAAGCATCATTTACTCTTTTTTCAATTTTTCAATAAGCGGGTACATAGACTTTTCTAAAACATCCCGTGTAACAGGTCCAATTTGCTTAAAGCGAATAATCCCCGCTTTATCAATGATGTAAGTTTCTGGGACTCCGTATACGCCATAATTAATCCCCACTCGACCATCGTTATCCATTGCGGATAAGACATAAGGGTTGCCTTGTCTAGCTAACATTTCTATAGCGTCGGCTCGCTTATCTTTATAGTCAAGCCCAATTAATGGGGCTATCTGCGATTTACCCAACTCAACCAACATAGGATGCTCTTCGCGACAAGCAACGCACCATGACGCCCAGACATTCAATATCCACACCTGGCCTTTCATATCTTCTGGCGAGAATGTTTTGCTGGGCTCAGTTAGTTGTGGAACTCTAAATGCAGGCGCTGGCTTATTAATCAAAGGTGACGGAACCTCACGAGGATCGCGATTCAAACCAACCGCCAAAAACCCTACAAGCACTACAAACAGGAGTAGAGGGATGATAAATTTTGCTTTCATATTCTTTTTATTCTTTTGAGTTCTTTTTGATTTTTAAGCGATAACGCTTATCCAGAACCGCAAATAAGCCGCCAAGCGCCATCAACAAGCAACCACCCCAGATCCAATCAACAAATGGTTTGTAATACACCCTCACGGCCCAAGCATTTCTCTCAAGAGGTTCGCCCAGAGATACATAAATATCTCGCGTCAGACCAGCATCAATAGCCGCCTCAGTCATAGGCATCGCTGAAGAATCATAATTACGCTTCTCTGGATAAAGCACCTCTTGAAGCTTACCGCGACGACTCAATTCAAAAGCACCGCGCATTGCTTGGTAATTTGGTCCTTGCGCGGGTTTCACACTGATGAGCTCAATCTGATACCCGCCAACACTTACCGTATCACCCGGAGACATGCGGACATCTTTTTCCTCTTGATAGGCGCCTACCATGGTGACGCCAATCACAAATACCGCAATGCCAATATGACCTAACTGCATACCAATAAAGGATCTAGTAGGTTTACCTACCTTGTACTGCCTAATGATTTGCAAGGTGCTCGAGACAATAATCCAGAACGCCATCAAGAATCCCAATGCCGTCAGGATGGTGAACTCACCCATAAATAGTGGAATCACAATTGCGGCAATAAAAGCAATTAGAGCCGCAAGCCACAGACGTTGAATCAACTGCTTTAATTCAGCACTTTTCCAATTTGCCCATGGGCCTACTGCCATTAGGAACAATACGGGCACCATAATCGGCACAAATACCGCATTAAAGTAGGGAGGACCAACAGAAATTTTTCCTAAATTTAATGCATCGATTAAGAGTGGGTATAAGGTTCCCAACAAAACTGATCCTGCTGCGACAACTAAGAAAACGTTCCCCAACAATATAAGGGTCTCACGTGATATCAAGGAGAAAGCGCCACCCAATGTACTTTTAGGCGCTCTTAAGGCATACAAAAACAATGAAGACCCCACAACCAAGGAGAGCAACATCAAGATAAAAATGCCGCGACGTGGATCAGTAGCAAAGGCATGAACTGAAGTCAGAACACCAGAACGGACCAAGAAGGTTCCTAACAAGGACATTGAAAATGCGATGATCGCTAGCAATACTGTCCAGTTTTTAAATCCACCGCGCTTTTCAGTGACAGCTAAAGAATGCAACAAAGCCGTACCAATTAACCAGGGCATGAACGAGGCATTTTCTACTGGATCCCAGAACCACCAACCGCCCCAACCTAACTCGTAATAAGCCCACCAAGAACCCAAAGCTATACCAAGGGTTAAGAAAATCCATGCAGTAGTGGTCCAAGGACGTGACCAACGTGCCCATGCTGCATCTAGCTTGCCAGAAAGCAATGATGCAATTGCAAAAGCAAAAGCCACTGAGAAACCAACATATCCCATGTAGAGCATCGGCGGATGAAATACTAAACCTGGGTCTTGCAAAAGTGGATTGAGCGAGCGCCCATCTTGAGCTGCTGGCAAGAGGCGCTCAAAAGGATTGGATGTCGTCAGCACAAAAAGTAAAAGTCCTGTTGCCACCAAACCAAGTACAGCTAGCACTCGACCCACCATGAATTCATCTAAGGTTTTTGACAATTGCGCCACTGCAAATGCCCAACCCGTCAACAAGAAAATCCACAGCAACAACGAACCTTCGTGCCCACCCCAAACCGCACCCAAACGATATACCGTTGGTAATTGAGAATTTGAGTGCTCTGCTACATATAAAACTGAAAAATCATTTACATAGAAACACCATGCAAGCACACCAAAAGAGATTGCCAAAAGCAAAAATGAAATCTGTGTTGCAGGTCTAGCGAGTACTAGACATTCACGACGGCCTTGCTGCGCTCCAAGCAAAGGCAATACACCCTGAATAATAGAAACGCACAAAGCCAATATCAGCGCAAAATGTCCAATCTCTGGAATCATGGAATAGTTCATTATTTAGATCCATTCTTTTGCGCTTGCTCTAAAGCATGTTTAGCTTCAGGCGGCATATAGTTCTCATCGTGCTTGGCAAGAACTTCGCTTGCAACAAATTGGCCATTAGCATCAAGCTTGCCTTGCACTACGGCACCCTTACCTTCTTTAAATAAATCCGGAAGAATGCCCTTGTATGCAACTGGGATCTCTTTAACCATATCGGTGATGATGAAGTGCACAACTAAATCATCTCGTCTAAGCGAACCATCTTTTACCATTCCGCCTATCCTAAATGTTTGACCTTGAGGCGCTTTACCTGCAGCAACCTCGCTTGGGGTTACGTAGAGTGCAATATTGCTATTTAAAGCATTCAGGATCAGAACTGCGGCAATGGCCAATGTTGCTAGAGCGCCAACAATAATGAGCGCACGTTTATGTCTCGGTTTCACTTCATTCCTTCTTTATCAAATCTCTCAGCACGCACTTCACGGCGCAATCTAGAAACTACTGCAGCTCGTCTAGATCGAATCATTAGGGGTTCAATGATCAATACTAATAAACACAGTCCAAAACTAGCCCATACATAAAGGGCATAACCGCCCATAGCAAAAAATTCAACTGGTGAGTTCCACATGCTCATTTCACCCCCTCTAGAGATCTAACCCAATCTGAATGGGACTCGCGCTCCAAAATAATGACTCGCACCCTCATTAGTGCAACTGCTATGGAATACATCCAAAAGCAAAGTGCCATCAACAACATACCCCATAGCATCGTATGCGCCATTGCAGGAGCCTTATTAATTGAAACAGATGCGCCTTGGTGCAAAGTGTTCCACCACTTCACAGAAAAATAAATAATCGGCACATTCACTACACCGACTAACGCTAATATTGCGCCAGCTTTGTCAGCACGACGTGGATCATCAATAGATGCTTGCAATGCCATAAAACCGAGGTACAAAAATAGTAGGATTAATTCTGATGTTAGGCGCGCATCCCAAACCCACCAAGCGCCCCACATCGGCTTACCCCAAAAGGCGCCGGTCCATAAAGATAAAAAAGCCATCAGAGCGCCAGTTGGAGCCAGAGCTTGCGCCATCATGGCTGATAAACGAGTATTAAATACTAGGCCTAAACCAGCCCATACCGCCATGACGATATAAATAAACATGGACATCCAAGAAGCAGGCACATGGACGAAGATAATACGGTAGCCTTGACCTTGAACGGCATCAACGGGCGCAACAAAAAAACTAATCCATAAACCCGCAATACCAAATATCACCGCGAGAGCCCAGAAAAATGGAATTAACTTGCCAGCTAATGGGTAAAACGTTGCTGGGCTTGAAAACCTAAACCAATTTACTAACGGATGGGCTTTGCTATTTTCTTTATCACTCATTCGATTGCAATCCTTACAGCAGCAGTAGTTGCCCATGGAGCAAAAAATAATGCTAGTACTAGCAAAGCTCCCAATACAGAAAAATGCCCGCCAATATCAAGGCCGACGCTTTGTGCATAGACTGCACCTGCACCAAAAATTAATACGGGAATATATAGAGGCAATATCAATAAACTTAACAAAACACCGCCACCGCGAACCCCAAGAGTTAATGCTGCGCCAATTGCGCCAATCAGAGACAAAATAGGTGTTCCTAACAATAAGGCCAAAATAAAGACTCCTAATGTGCCCATATCCAAATCAAATTGAATACCAATGACTGGTGCCAACAACACTAATGGCAAACCACATACCAGCCAATGTGCAACAATTTTACCCCCCACAAGTAAGACTAATGGGGTAGGCGAGAGAGCCATTTGCTCTAGAGTTCCATCTGCATAATCAGCAGCAAAAAGTCGCTGTAAACCTAACATCGTCGAGAGCAAAGCGGCTACCCATATCACTCCAGGCGCAATCTTGCGCAATAAAGCAGTATCAGCGCCGATACCCAAAGGAAATAGACTGGTCACAATCACAAAAAAGAACAAAATAGTCAGAACTTCGCTCTTGCGACGCATCACTAGCAATAAATCTCGACGAATGACGGCTAAAAAAGCATTCATAACTGAACCACTCTTCCGCCTGCAATTGAAATAGTCTGATGGCTAGTCAAAATAGCAATGCCATCATTGGCAATATGCTCAGCAATCAATTTCGAGAGCATCTCAACCGCATTAACATCTAATGCATTGAATGGCTCATCCAAAATCCACAACTTGGCCTTACGTAAAAGCAATCTGGCCAGAAGCACTCTTCGCTTTTGGCCAGCAGACAAACAATTGACAGGCAATTCTTCGCGCCCTCGCAAACCAAAGCGATGCAATGATTGCAAAATCTCTTTATCGGAAACCGCAACCCCATCTAAAGCCGTAGCAATCGATAAATTTTCAAATGCAGTTAAGTCTTCCTTAAGAGAGTCGCGATGACCCAGAAATAGCAAATCGCGATGATATTGAGAAGGATCTTCAAAAATCGATTGGTTACCCCATAGAATCTCACCAGTAGCGGGTTTTGATAAACCGGCCAAGATGCGGAGCAAGCTTGTTTTACCAATCCCATTCTCGCCACGAATGTGGAGCCACTCCCCACTAGTCACCTGCAGATCTAAGTTGGTAAAAAGGGTGCGTTCACCCCGCACGCAGGTTAAAGAACGGACACTTAATGAGAGTGAATGAATCGCCAAATGCTAACTCTTATAAATTGACAAAAAAATGGCTGAGAAATCTATCTCAGCCATTGTCCAAGAGCCTTGAGGGGCTGTCAAACCCTTATTTGCACATCAGTCATCATCAGGCTCCTCATACTCTTTTGGCAAGTGGTGCGCAATACCTTTATGACAATCAATACATGTTTTGCCAGCCTCTTTAGCCTTCATGTGCTTCTTGTAAGGCGTTTGCTTCTGCAGCTCTGGGCTCATTGCATCAAAGTCATGGCAATTACGGCACTCACGAGAGTTACTCTCCTTCATGCGCTTCCATTCATGACCAGCCAGTTCCATACGCTTAGCTTCAAACTTCTCAGGCGTATCAATTGAGCCAGTGATTTTTCCCCAAACCTCAAAGCTAGCTTTGGATTTGCGAATCATCTTGTGTACCCAGTCCTTAGGTACGTGGCAATCAGAACAAATTGCTCGAACGCCAGAACGATTGCTGTAGTGAATA
The DNA here is from genome assembly GCF_013307225.1 of Polynucleobacter tropicus. Classification (NCBI taxonomy): domain Bacteria; kingdom Pseudomonadati; phylum Pseudomonadota; class Betaproteobacteria; order Burkholderiales; family Burkholderiaceae; genus Polynucleobacter; species Polynucleobacter tropicus. Next base: position 1,565,847 of record NZ_CP028942.1, read on the forward strand.
GTCTCTTTGTACTCTTGATATACCGTATCACGCATCTCATGACAGGTTGTACAGAAAGCCAAAGTATTTGTCGCCTCCATCCCGGTATTGAAAGCACCCCAAAACAAGATGCCAGCAATAAATCCCGTTACAGAAATTGCCAGTATCGAATACTTTGCACTGGGTTTTTTCAGGAAAGCCCACAGCTTCTTTAATGCCCCTGGTTCTCTATTCATAAATATTCTCCGATAAGGCATTAAAGGTTAATCAAAGGTGTAGGTGTAGTTAACCATCACAGCATTAACAGCATAGCTTGGCGCAGTCTGATTGGTGGGCATAATTCCTGATACGCCTCCTGAACTAACGCTATATGCGTTATAAAAATAATCGCTGCTATATAAACGCTGATACCAATATTGCATTCCTAGTTTGGAATTTTTATCTAGTTGGTAATTACCGCCTAGCTTTAATATCGCTAAATTATTTTGAATTCCAGGTGCGCTTCCACAATATCCAGCATTTGCAGTTGCACAAACTCCTGGCGTAGATGTTGTGTTGTAAATTGAATTAGCAAGAGATAAAGTAGCATCCGCATTTAATGTTACCTTGCCATTTAGCAGTCCACCCTGCTTAAGACCCAAGCCTATAGTGGTAGCGTTGGTTTGTAGCTGATTAAAATATACGCCAACAGTTGATTGATCGCTCAATACCCGCTGCATACTCTGCTGAGTAACGTAAGCGTTTATGGTTCCAGCCTCGGCATAAGCGTATGTGCTATCTAAATTTAAACTCCAAGAATAGCCATTCTGAACACCATACACTGAATTAGGATAAGTATCGCTGGTATATTTTCCACCAAGGGTAAAAGATAGTTGCTCTGTTGTTTGCCAATCTACGCTACCTTTACCCGAATACTGTCTGCGAGAAGCCTCAAAAAATGGATAAAACCCAGGATAATTAATGTTCCAATTTGATGGACTTGAATTTCCGCTAATAGCCATCATTGAATTGGTATTATCCCAAGTGGTTTGCCGGTTGCTATAGCCCGCACCCAATTTAACATTAACTCCATCGACCACTTTAACCTTATAAAGTGCATTCGCACTATTTTGCACACTGGCATTCGCTGGCATACAGCCTGAACTATTGTAAAAAGTTGATCCGGTTGCGATGGTTGCAGATGAATAGTATGTTGCAGGCGTCTGACCAGGTGTGCCGTACTGATTACACCAACGGTTAACATTAGAATTCTCAAGTGTAAGACTTACCCTCTGGGCATTAGTAATACGATAATCCGCCCCCAACAATATTTGCGCCTGCTTAATACTCTCTGGTGTATTGGGAATATTGGACATGTGAGGAGTATTTCGTGTACTAGAAGTGCCATCTACCGCAAAAAAGTTATACATATTAGATTGCGTTAAATTATCACGCTGATCAAATTTTCCAGCCGCAGTTAAAGTTAAATCCTTAACAGATTGATCGGTAACCTTTAAGTCTGCATGGGTTGTGTTAACAACCCCATTTAAAGATCCATAAGGCGCAGCTTGTGCCATCATCCCGTTATTGGCGCTACTGGTCGTAACGCCGGGATCATAACTTCCCGAAAATCCTTGATTTTGCGTATTTTGACTAATTGAGAAATTTCCAGTCAATTTAGTTTTTGAGGAAAAATCGTAACCACCAGCTAAATTCAGCTGATTTAAAAAATTGCTAGGGGCCGTGCTTATTGTTTGAATTGGATTGCCATTTCCGGAGCCAGATGTAGCGCCAGTAGTATTAAAGGCTTGCCACTGAAATCCTTTATAGCCATTTTCAAAATATGAGCCAAAATATGAGGCTGTAAAGTGTGAATTATCACCTTTCCAGTTTGCCGCCAAATTAAATGTATTCGTTTGATAGTTCGTCGGCATTGGCAAAATTGCAATTGTCTGGGAGGTACCAGCATTCCCCCCAGCCGCAACCGCTCCAGCAACAGCCTGCAACTTTGCACCTGTTTGCACTAAATTATTAAATTCAAAAGAAATGTTAAAGTCTTTATCTATTATTTTGCTTGCAGATAGGCTAGTGTTATATCTAGTGCTCGATACGCCCATGTTACTTAAATCACCAATCACAGTCGAAGACGTCGCTGGATTGGTACCTGTCGAAGCTCCACCAGTCAAATTACTTGGCAATACATAATAATTCCCACCCATCGAACCACGATATGGCGTATTGTATGTATTGCTAATATTGTGTTGCAACTGATCAAAGCCAACGCCAACACTCCAATTCCCCTGATCCTCATATGACGCACTAGCTGAACGGGAGGTCAAACCTAAGTTATCGCCAACAACCGACCAGCGAGTAGTATCACCACTCTCGTTATTTTTATAAGCACCTCCACCACGAATGTTCAAAGCACCATTCGGATAAATTCCAGAGGGATTTCCATAGAGGCCGTTGTATTCACCAAATTTTGCAGAATTTTGATCAACACCAATTACCTCAACTTGAACGGTACTTTTGGGCTGTGTCAAATCCCTAATCTCATCCGAGTCCGCTATTGCAGTATTGGTGAAAAAGACTGTCGTAACTGCCATTGCAATAGCAGTTTTTTTGAAACTAAATATTTTTGCATTTTTCATTTCATGCTCTCTGAATTAATTTCATTAAATATCAACGCTGCAAATATCCGCCGGCTGGGCTATTGGAGCCATGCACCATCGTGTGGCAGTTCATACAAGCACGCCCCATCAAACTAGAACTTGGAGATGTAGTAAATGGCTTGCCGGCAACATTGGGGCCAGGCAACTTACCACTATCATGCGGCTTATCATGACAGTCGTCACACAAGAATGGAGGACGATCTTTTAATAGCGGTGTGATATTTGAACCATGCGGGGTGTGGCAATTTGCGCAGTTCTCCACCACAGGCTGATGCTCGAACAATACTGGACCGCGTTTCTCTGCATGGCAAAGGAAGCAGGTTTCATTGAGCGTATTTTTCTTGAGCAGTTGTGGACCTGCAGAACCGTGTGGGTTATGACAATCAGAGCAAACTACTTTTCCAACCTCAATTGGGTGAGTAGATGTTTTATAACTATCTGCACGCTGCTCTTTGTGGCAGGTGTAGCAAACTTGAGTTTGGGTTTTCTTGACACGTACTTTGTCAACTGGATTGTGGACAACGTGACAATCATTGCAAGCAACGTCATTTACTTGGTGCTGCGAACCATTCCAGTTAGTGCGCTTTTCACCTTTGTGGCAATTCTGACACTGACCCATGCGCTCTTGACTTGGGCTCTTATCGTAAACACCCTTCTTAAATACAAAATCAGGTGATGGGCGACCTTTGCCATCCTTATCACCGGCCAAGTGTTTATCACTTTGGCCATGGCAGGAAGTACAAGATGGTGTTCTGGAATCACCTTTTACACCGTGCTTAGTTTGATAGATAGAAAGGATTGGAGCATTTTCACTCTCATCGTGGCACTTGGTGCACTTGGCATCTTCTTTAAAAGCGGCCTTTGCAACATCTGCTTTGGTAGGAGTTAAATCTGGCAGATTATTTTGTGCAAATGCAAAGGGTGCCACACCAATGGCACCCAACACCGCGCTAATTACTAGAAGTTTTTTGAAGATCTTCATTTGCATTCCTCGTGACTACGATTTCGAGTTTTTATTTCTATTTCTTTTTTTAATTTCAGCTTTTAATTCTTACTGAGCCAAAATCCACTGCACCAAGTTCTTCACTTGATCCATATCTTTTGGTGGGGAGGTTTTTACAACCTTGTGCTCTTCTTCATGACCATCTGGGAACTTTGCTTTTTCACCAGAAGTTAAATGGTTCACTAATTTCGCTTCAGCATTTGGTTTGCCTTTGTATTTTTCGGCAACACTGTGATATGAAGGACCATCTTTATCTTTATCAATAGCGTGGCACTTGAAACAATTATTTTGTTTGGCCAATGCTTTAGCAGCTTCTGCATCTGGTGCAGCGCTTGCTACTGATGAGAATGCCAAGGCTGCAAAACCGATAACTGCAGCACTGAAGATTTGTTTAGCTTGTGTCATTTAATTCTCCTTGTGGGTGCCTTGGAAATACCCAAGACACAATTACTTAAGGAGAATTCTATTTTTTAGGCTAGTTATTAGATATAGGATTGCTTAGGTAAATATCCATAGGAATATTCCTATAGGAGATAGGACTAATCTGCTTATTTATCTAAATCTAACAATTTATGCTCAATGGCATACCGAATGAGGTCTGCCTGATTGGAAAGTCCAAGCTTTGAAAGAATGTGGGTTTTGTGGGTGCTAATTGTCTTAATGCTCAAGGAAAACTCGTCTGCAATATCAGTCAGACTTACCCCCTTCACAATGCGAACCAGAACCTCGTGTTCACGATCTGAGAGTGCACTATGAAGATGGTTATTGGCACCAGGCGCTACATCTGTAGCTAATAGTTCAGCTACTTTTTGACTAATAAACATACCTCCAGTAGCAACCTTTCGTATCGCAGGAACGAAATGATCACTGTCCTCTTCTTTTGAAAGGTAACCTGATGCGCCGGCGCGAATTGCTCTCACCGCATATTGCTCTTCAGGGTGCATACTGAAAATCAATATGGGTAATTTGGGGCTTTCAGCTTTAATAAGCTTAATAAGCTCAATGCCATTTCTGCCGGGCATAGATAAATCCAATACCACCATACTCCAGTCGCGCTCACGGACTCTCTCTAAGACTTGATTACCGTTAGCAGCCTCGCCAGCAACAACAAGATCATCCGTATCGGCCAAAATTTTTCTAAGGCCATCCCGAATAATTGCGTGGTCATCTGCTACCAACACCTCAAGCTTCATGCATTAACCTCAGAAAAGATTGGGGAATCCAAGTCAAACTCAACCCGAATGACAACTCCAGACAGTCTACCATTTGCCATGGTGAACTTAGCACCCAATGCATTCGCTCGCTCGCGCATGCTAACTAATCCAAATCCGCCAGACTGCATTTCCGCTGGCAAACCAATGCCATTATCAGAAATTGTTAGAGTTAAATAATGCTCATCTTTGTCTAAAGTAATTTGCACTAAAGTTGCCTGTGCATGTCGAGCAATATTGGTTAATGATTCCTGCACAATTCTGAAAAGTGCAGTTGCCAATTCAGAATTGCTCACACATACTTCCGCATTCAAATTCAGCTCTACAGGCACATGAGTACGTTTTGTAAATTCGCCTATAAGCCATTTAACCGCCTCGGCAAATCCGAGATCATCCAATATGATGGGGCGTAATTCAGTGGAGATTCTGCGCACCGAAGCAATTGCCCCATCAAGCTGCTGCTTCATTTCTAAAATGCGATCTTCCGGAGGTAAACGCCCCTCTTTAATACGGCCATTAAGCCAAGTTAATTCCAACTTTAAGCCCGTCAGCTGCTGACCCAAATCATCATGCAACTCTCTTGCGATACGCGCCCTTTCCTCTTCGCGAATATTCTCTAAAGCTTCAGATAACCCCCTCAATTGACGGTTCATTTCGCGCAATTCAATTTCCGACTTACGTCTTTCAGTTACATCCCGCAGCACCGCAGTTAATTGCTTTTTGCCATTAATGATCGTTTGAGAAATAGTCGACTCAATTGGAAACTCGACACCATCAGAACGAAGCCCAACAATACCGAGCTGAGGGCCCATGGCCCGAGATCCCACTTCTGAACTGCCAAATTTTTTCACATGAGAATGATGGGCATCACGAAATCGTTCAGGCAATAACATCGCCAATGGTTGCCCCAGCACATCCTTAGCCTCCAAACCAAACATACGCTCTGCCGAGGGGTTAAATAAAATGATATTTTTATCCTCATCAACTGCAATAATCGCATCCATTACTGACTCAATGGTATGTCGATATCGATCATGAACCATACCCAATTCGTCGGCCAACTTTTGTTGACGCATTGCTTCACGAATCAGCAATCCGGCGGCCACTATGATAAAAAGACTGACCAAAGTTGAACTCATGACGATAGGAATGGCAGTCTCACGCCAAGAAGCCAAAGCCTCTTCCTCATCATTAGTCACTGCAATGAATAATGGAAACTTGGGTACGGCACCTAAAACTAAATCCTCGTTTTCTCCGATATTTTTTAGGTGTGGCAAAAACAGTAATTTTCCATAATCCAACCTGGGCAATTCCAAACCCAACTCAGGACCTCTTTCACCGATCATATTGTCTCGATGCGGAAAGCTTGCAAGCAAAATACCATCATCCCTATATAGGGATACTGGACGCGGATAATCCAGCTTCATCAGTTTGTATACATCCTCAAAATGCGCGATATCGATGGTGGCAACAATCAGCCCTCTAAACACACCATCTTCACTGATAATTTTTCTTGCCAAATATATAATCCATGACTTTGTTTGTGCATCATGAATGGGCTTACTAATAAAAAGATTTTTACCTCCTTGGCTTAAGAAGGTCTTGTAGTACTCATGGCTACCAACATCAATCCTTTTCTTAGGTTGCTCAACCGATGAATTAATTACATAGCCATTTGGGTCAATTAAGAATAGGGAATCCATTTGGCGCATACCCAAAACTCTGGTAGCTAGTAGTAAATGGATTTCAAAACTATCCAATGACAATTGCGCAGCATAAGGAGCGGCTAAACGATTTTGCACGCCCCGCAATACCAAGTCTGCACTTTCAAAACTACGCTCGGTCTGCTCAACAAAAATTTTGGTAATGCCCACCGTCTCTGCGCGAGTATGAGCAAGTTCACGCTTACGTAAATCCCAAAGCAAAAAGGTCGTGGACAAAGCCACTATAACAATAGTTACAGTGGCAAAAAAGCCAATGGGGTAGGCTGGGCGCCCATGAAAATTCATGGATGCATATTACCCGATTAGATACATTTGATCCATATCAACAAACCATTGGGATTTTCAGAATTCATACCAATTGCAATCTAGATCTGCCTATACTGAATCAACCTTAATTAGCAGAGGAGACTCAAGATGAAAACCATGAGATGCCCCCGAGTAAACGAAGATGTTCGTGTTGACATTACTGAGGCCAATTGCATTTCTGTACATGGATGCTTTGATGATGACTCTTGCCCGTTAGATGGTTGCTTTTCGAAACAAAAAATGGGCAAGCGTGACAATGAAAGTTACAACATTTCTGAAAGTAATTGTAAATTTGGCGATATGGCTTAATTTAGAGAGCTCGCAAGCCCAATCCCCCTCTTAAGAATTCTTGGGCATGAATCCAAGTCTTTGCGTATTTCTTGGGTTTTTTTCTCAATAAATTGATCTACAAGCTTTAAGTTCATTTCTTGAACTTTTGTTAATTCTTTAATCTCAGCTTCAGAAAAGGGGCTATGCTTCAGCCTTTCCTCTACTACAAATTTAGGAAGAGCAAATAGTCTTCGACTTCCCTCAACCTTAATCAAACGATCATAAGATAAAGCTAATGTTAATAATTCATTCTTTCTGATGGATCCGGACACACACCCCAGATAGCCATCACCAAAGTGCTGAATTAATAAATGGTCTGACTCAATTTCTCTTGGCAAGGCCAGCATAATTGCCGACTGTTGAAATTGCTGTATCCAGCAGAATTTTAATAACTCTAATGTATTGAAATTTTTAATGGACTTGCGCGAGCAAAAAGCATTGTCACAAAAATAGTGGGGAACAGCTTGCACTGGCAATCCATAAAGCGATAGCACCTCACTTTCAACACGGTGCTTGCGATACTCTAGTTCTGCTTGAAAAAATAGGTACATTTACACCCCCGCTAGTCGTGTAAATGTACTCCTTGCAACTGCCTAGATATTGATATAGCTCAAACTTATTGGGAAATGTTTGGCTTTATTGCTGAGCCTTGACTGAGGCATCCTCTATCAAAACGCTATAACTGTAGCCATGTCCAAAATCTTTATTGGTTCGGACAATCCCTTTAACAATAACTACCGAACCTACTTTTGCCTGGTCTTTACTGGTAACAACCAAATCATTATTTTTATTTGCCACCGAACCAGAACCATCGCGTAAATGAATCCAATTCTTACTCATTATTTCTGGACTGAATTTGACAACCTTAGCCCTCACTACAACAGGCTTATCTTTTAGGGCTGAGGCTTGATCAACAACTTCAGCCACAGTGTATGCATTTTGGCCGGGTGCCTTGCCTACATTAATATCACCCAAATCTACTGTACTCATTACAGACCCATGCGGGGAACTCCCATGGGGATTCGCTGTAGTGGCATCAACAGCATAGGATAAGCCAAAAAATCCTAGCAAGATCGCAAAAAGTAGTGTTTTCATATTGATTTATAGATTAATAAGGTTTGAATTTTCTTATATTAATCTTTTTATTCAATCAATAGAATTATTCATAGGCAAAAAGCAATTAAGCCACCCGAAGGTAGCTTAATTAACTTAGGGCAAATAACTGCACCCTCAGCCTGAAAGGCTTATCACTTTTTCTTACTCTTTCTTTGCGGCTTCAATTGCGATCAAGATCGTTACATCATCACCGACGTAAGGCGCATACTTGCCCATATTAAATTCGGTACGCTTTACTTTTGTCTCAGCATTAGCACCGCAATAATCAACGCCAGTCATAGGGTGCTTTTTGCAATCAAGGTTGGTAATCTTCAGCGTTACAGGCTTGCTAACACCCTTTAAAGTCAAAGTACCTTTGAGGGCCACAGGCTTATTACCCTTAAAAATCATGTCATTCGATTGAAAAGTGGCTGTTGGGAATTCGGTTGTTGACAAAAAGTCTTCGCCTTGAATATGACCGTTGAACAGAGTAGACCCAGTATCAACTGACTTAGCGTCAATCGTAATATCAGCACTTCCTTTTTTAGCGGCTTGGTCAATCGTCACAGTTCCTGTAACTGTATTAAAACGGCTTGTCTGATTTGAAAAGCCTAAGTGGTTGTACTCAAACTGAGCAAATGTGTGATTTGCATCCGCCGTGTAAGTAGCTGGCGCTGCAACAGCCGCAGTAACTACACCAATAGTTGCAAATAATGCGATTAGTAATTTTGATTTCATATATTTCTCCGTGATAAAAAATGATTTAACTAAAAATTGCTGAATACTACTTAATAACTTCCTTAATAACTTGTTTCGCTATTCCTTGTTATTTCTTGCCATTCCTTGCTATTTTTGATTGAGCACCAAATGCACGGTGACAGGAACTTCGTTGGCTACAGCTGACGTATCTGACCAATTTCCAGAGCCAAGTCCGAAGTCAAGTCGTAGCAACTGAAAACTAGCATCGAATACAGCCTGCTTACCCTGCACCTGATACTTAGCGGATATCACCAATGGCACTGCCTTACCCTTCATCGCCAAGGAACCACGTATTTCAAGGTTATTTGGACTGATCACTTTGACTGAATCAGCGACAAAATTAGCAGTTGGAAAGACCTTGGTATTAAACCAATCCTTGCCTTTCGCCTCTCTCTGCAGTTCCTCTCCACCAGCGTTAAAACTTGCAAGATCAATTACGAGATTTGCTTTAGATTTTTCGGGTTCATCGGAGTTGAATGATATTTTTCCCGAGAATTTACCGAAGCCACCAGATAACTTAGAACCCATTAGCTTGCTGGTAAAGGCAATTTTACTTTTAGCAACATCAATTCCTGAGTACTCGGCGGCGCTCAATGAACTAGATAAAGCTATTGTTGCCGCGAATACGACGCCATTGATCAATATTAACAATTTATTTTTCATTTTTTGAACCACCAAATAACATGCGACTCAATAAGCCATCCTTATCAATCCATTGATGCTTTAATGCAGCCGCAATATGCAATCCAACCAACAGCATCAAACCATTTGCTAAAAACTCATGAATTTCTTTTAGAAGATGTCCAAGCGCCTTATCTTTTTCAACAAGATCAGGCAATTCAAATAAGCCAAAATAATTCACGGTATAACCCTTGGCAGAGCTCATTAACCACCCAACAACTGGAACGATCAGCATCAATACATATAGACCCCAATGCGTTAAATGCATTCCCTTTTCCTGCCATACTGGCATTTTGATTGCCAAGGGCGGCACAGGGTGGGTGGCTCGCCAAACCAGCCGCACCAATACCAAGAAGAAAACGGTTACTCCCAGCCATTTATGCCAACTCAGTCCTGTAATACGAGTTGGACTAAGCGGCATATCATCAATTGCTATTGCGATAGACCAAGCAAGGAATATGAGCAAGGCCATCACCCAATGCAAAATGATCGCGACACTAGAGTACCGTTTTTGCATCTTAGCCACGCAGTTGCTGGGTTATTTTTGCAATACGTTCACCATACAAACGAGCAGTTTCTAAATCACCAGCATTCACTTCATCCGCACCTGCATCCGACGGTGTTTGCATCATGGCGCCCGCGAATGAACCAACGTAGTTCACATCATCACGCTTCGCTGCTTTTGAGTTTGATGGCATTAAACCAGTGCCAACCCACAAACCAGAATGTTGCATCGCCAAGGTGAAGAAATAGTGCAAAGTTGAATGCTTATCGCCATTCATGGTTGCAGAGTTTGTGAAACCACCAAATACCTTATCCTTCCATTGCTGTGAGAACCATGGCTTAGAAGTTGCATCGGCGAATTTTTTGAACTGCCAACTGACCGTTCCCATATAAGTAGGCGAACCAAACACAATTGCATCAGCCTCATTTAATTCAGCCCACTGCGCTTCGGAAATATTTCCATCCGCATCAATTGCCACCAATGAGCCATTCGCTCCCTTGGCAATAGCCTCTGCCTGCTTAACAGTATGGCCATATCCACTGTGGAACACCACAACGACTTTACTCATCTTGATCTCCTTCTTCCTTTGTTTGATTAAATAAATTAAAAAATCTCTTCTAACGATTTAAGTGATGCCCGTAAAGATTCCAACTTCTCGACATTCAACTTCCGAAATGCGCCTTCTAGATGCTTTAAATGCGCAGGAAATACTTGCTCAAATAATTTCTGACCTTCTATAGTTAATCCAATCATCTGACTACGAGCATCTTCTGGATTTAACTTGCGCTCCAAAATACCCTTTGATTCCAGCCTTTCCAAAACACCTGTTAGAGTTCCCTTAGTAACCAAGGTTTTTTCTCCTAACTCTTTACAAGTCATTGGCGGTTGATTGCCCAATGTCGCAATCACATCAAACTGGGTCATGGTTAAGCCCATAGATCGAAGATCTGGCGCTGAATACCGCTCAAAAGCTTGATAGGCAGATACCAAATTTCTCAAAACGGGCAAAAAGTTCGTTTGCATTGGATAAACATTAAAAAGTACTAACTAGGACTAGTTTAGTACTAATTAGAACTAATTGCAATACCCCCCTATTCCCAAATAAAAAACCCCACAATTTATGTGGGGTTAGAGGTTTTGGGCATATAAAGCATCAAAACTGGACTGTTTCTCCCTCGATCATGGGAATGATTTTGATGTTACTTCCCTTCATCGCAGCCTGGAACTCAGCCAAGGTACCTTTTGCAATTGGATTGGAGTTGTAGTGCATTGGGATCACCATTTTTGGCTTCACCCAAGTTTTTAAAGCATAGGCTGCATCATCTGGGGCCATTGTGAAATTACCGCCAATCGGAATCAATACCAAGTCTGGTTTGTAATGTTCGCTGATAAATTTCATATCGCTAAATAAGCCGGTATCACCCATGTGCCAAATCTTGAATCCATTTTCCAATTCAATGATGTAGCCTACTGGCTCGCCAGCAGGGTGGGATTCCAATTTGTCAGTGGCTGGATTTTTCCAAACCAATAAAGAAGAATGTTCAGCTTGCACTGCGGTTACTTTTACACCCGGTAATGGAGTAACACGTCCAGTCTTATTAAAGCGCCAACCCAAATCCGCAGGGAGTATTCCTAAAGTAATGAGTGGTGTCACCATATCAGCTGGGCCATATAGTTTGACGTTATTCGATTTCGCAACAGCTGGTGCATCGCCAATATGATCCACGTGCGCATGCGTTACCAACACCGCATCTATCGGCCCAATTGCAGCAAGATCATTCTTATACTGCGGCGGTGTTTTTGGTCCGCCAGTAATCCATGGGTCAATCAAGATCATCTTGCCCTCAGGGGTTTTAATCCGAAAGCCTGCTTGACCAAACCATAACAGCTCTGTTTTGCCTTGTGCGCTAGGAGCACTCTGAGCAATTGCAGATTGTCCAGCGTTTAACAACAAAGGCATTGCTAAAGCAGCAGCAAAGAGTTTTTTAAGTGAATGCATTCCCATCAACTTGTCTCCCAATCTATTTATGAATAAGAAAACTATATCTCATATCAGAGATATCAGTTTGATGGATTTGTACGGCACCGCAACAATATTGAAATACTTTATCCAATCAGTGCCGCATTGATTTATTTCCAAAAAATATTGAGCTTTTGAGAAGAGCCCGCTTTTACTGCCAAAGCGCGCTTTTGCTCTACGCCCTGATAAGTTGCAAGAATTTGATAATCGCCTGGAGTGAGATTAATCAACATATATGGGCCGTCTGCTTGCGCATTAAATATCACTTTTTGCTGCTCATTGATTAGCTTAATTTGCACCCCAAATATCCACACTCCCCTACCATTCTCAAGTTGAGAAAGCTCTAGTAATACAGGCCACTGCTTTGCCTCAGCCAATATGGCTTCACTTTCACCATCGCCAACACCACCGCTAATGAAGGCAATCCCTTCGGAATGCTGAGTATCTGGAATTTGCGCAAAGACAAAACCAGAAACAATAAGAAAGAGGCCGGCAATTGCGTGCTTAAGAAATGTATTCATTTTTTAATGTTACCGCTAGCCCACAAAATAAAAAAGCCCTGCTAGGCAGGGCTTGAATTTAAGAACATCAATACACTTAAGGGATCATCACGATTGCACCAAACACTTTTCTACCCTCAGCGGCACGGTGCGCATCCGCAGCCTGCTCCAGAGGGAATTTCGCACCAATTTGAACTTTGACGTGTCCTTTAGAAATCGCATCAAATACTGCCTTCGCATTTTCTTGAAGCAAAGCATGCGTTGCATTGTGCGGAAAAACAGACGGTCTAGTTAAGAACAAACAACCCTTCTTATTCAAAATCTCTGGCTGAATTTCAGGAGCGGGACCAGAGGCCGCACCAAAGAGTGCAACAGTACCAAAAGGCGCAGCGCATTCTAAAGAACCCAAGAATGTATCTTTAGCAACAGAGTCATAAACCACATTAGCCTTCTTGCCGCCCGTTGCCTTTATAACTTCCTCAACCCAGTTTGGATTGGAGTAATCCACCACCGCATCGCAACCCGCAGCTTTTGCTGCCGCCACTTTTGCTTGCGAACCAACCGTACCAACCACAAAAGCGCCCAATGCTTTTGCCCAACCCGCCAATATTTGACCAACACCGCCAGCAGCTGCATGCACCAAAACAATATCGCCGGCCTTTACTTTGTAAGTCTTTTGCACCAAATATTGCGCTGTCATTGCCTTAAAGAAAACTGCAGCAGCAACTTCATCGGAAATATTGCTAGGTACAGGCACCACCTTATCGGCCGCAACATTGCGTGCACTTGCATATGCGCCGATACCAGCGTTCATATACATAACGCGATCACCTACTTTGAGACCGGTCACACCATCGCCCAATGCTTCTACTACGCCCACAGCCTCATGACCCAAGCCTGTTGGCAAATCCAATGGGTAAACCCCTGATCGTTGATAGACATCGATGAAGTTAAAGCCAATCGCTGTTTGTCGCAATTGCACTTCACCTTTAGCTGGCGGAGGCAATTCTTTATCAATCAATTTGATTACGTCTGCACTGCCTAGCTTATCTAAGCTCACTACTCGCGCTTTGGTCACGTGTCACCTATTTATATTTGTTATGAGAAAAAATATCATACCCCAAAAGACGTTCTTGAGCAGGGGCCGCAAAGCACCGCTAGAATGAATCAAACCCTCGACTGACAACCTTTGAAAGCTTATTACTCTGACCACTTTGTTTTACCTCTTCCGCCGGGGCATCGCTTCCCGATGGAAAAATATTCTCGCTTGCGTGATTTGGTTGGTGAACTACCCAATCTTTTTCTAATCGAAGCTCCCGCTGCAAGCGATACGCAATTACTTTACGCCCATGACCCAAGCTATCTATTAAGGGTAGTAAATGGGAGTTTGAGCGAAGCCGAGCAAAAAGAAATTGGTTTCCCGTGGAGTGAAAAAATGGTGGAGCGCTCTAGACGTTCCGCAGGCGCAACTATTGCCGCGGCAAAAACAGCCATGCAAGAAGGGATCTCAGGAAATCTTGCTGGCGGCACACATCATGCTTATCGCAATCGTGGCAGCGGGTTCTGCGTTTTTAATGATGCGGCGGTTGCTGCACGCACCCTCCAGAAAGAAATCAACTCCAAACTTAAGATTGCAATTATTGATCTCGATGTTCATCAAGGCAATGGGACTGCATCGATACTTCAACATGATTCCTCAATATTCACTTTGTCTATGCATGGGGAAAATAACTTCCCATTCCAAAAAGAAGTAAGTGATTTAGATTACGGTCTTCAAGATGGCTGTGATGACCAAACTTATTTGCAGACTCTCAACGAATGTCTTGATCAATTAGATAGTCGATTTAAACCTGACTTTGTCATTTACCTTGCAGGCGCTGATCCTCATGAGGATGACCGCCTCGGTAGACTAAAAATCACTAAAGAAGGAATGCGATTAAGGGATGAGACCGTATTTCAATATGGCCTTGACCAAAACATCCCCATCGCATTTTCAATGGCAGGTGGTTATGGCAAAGAAATTGCCTCTACCGTCGAGATTCACTTTCAAACCATTCAAACCGCCCTGCAGTTTCAGATGCGGTATTGATGCCAACCTTAATCTTTACTCTGCTTCTTCTTTGAAGAACCTTTAGGGGCAGATAAGTTAGTTACGCTCTCGACACTTTTTTCAAAATTAGCAAAAGAGTCTGCCATTGCAGCTCGCACTAATTCAAAGTTTTGTAGCGCATTATTAAAAGAGGTCTTAAAGACTGAAACATAAGCCTCGCTCCCAGCGGGTGCGTTATTGGTAGCATCATTTACAAAGTGAATAAGATCAGCCTTTGAATCCTGAATCATCTCTTCAGCGATTTCAGACAACTCTTTATTCCCGCTTCTAAGGACATCCAGTAGCTGCTGATGATAGTGAGCCACTTCTTTGGCAGCATCTTGCAAAACCTCGGCATGAACATAATCAAATGCCGTTTTTGGGTCTTGCGTTTTCATCAGATCAGAAACACGCTTTTGAATTAACTCTGCGAATTCTTGGGCTGCCTTTTGATTGATACTGGCAATTGCTTGCGCACTTTCCATGGCAACACGGCTAACCGCCTTGCTTGCATCAATTGCCTTTTGTGGACTTTTACTCATGACCCCTCCATTAGAGATATTGGTAAATACCAATCTACTCCGGTTTTAGGGTGTTGCTATAGAGGAATACCAGTAGAGCCCAGATTCACCAGGCTCCATCTGCGTTAAACACCTATTTTGATGTTGTAGAACCTGATGCTGCTTTCTTGGGCATGCTGTTGAGTGTAGCAGCGTCGTTCAATTGTTGATCTACTAAATAAAGCGCACCACCGTAGTTCGCCTGCAAGTCGTAGCCAGATAAGCCCACTGTATAAATAGTGATATTGGGATTAAATGAGCGAATTGTTCCACCAGATCCTGCGGAGAAATTGGCATCTACATCAATTCCGCCTTGTTGACCATCTATCGTGGACAGCAAGAATTGGTCAATAGCCGAAGCTGTTTTGAAAATGACAATTTGATATTGTTTTTGGTATCCAGCACCCAAGCCTTCGCCTGTTTTAACGTCTTGCATAAACACAGGCTCTTTGCGGCGCTTGTCATATAGAACGCCTTCACCACGCGCCACAACTACTAAAACAATATTGATATTTGTGGCATTGAAAACTGCATAACCAGCCGCCGCATCAATCTCTTTCTTGGCTGCTGGATTTTGCTTAAGCAGAGCATCTAAACCCGTTTGCGCCATCTTCAAGGTTGCTTCTCGCTTCTGCATGATCTCTTGTTGAGTCAGAGGTTTGCCATCTTGACCCGTGGATTGGCAGCCCGAAAGAATCAAGGCAGCAACTGCGATTAAGGAAATTGGCTTTAGTAGCTTGTGAAATAGGATGCG
Organism: Polynucleobacter tropicus; assembly: GCF_013307225.1. Classification (NCBI taxonomy): domain Bacteria; kingdom Pseudomonadati; phylum Pseudomonadota; class Betaproteobacteria; order Burkholderiales; family Burkholderiaceae; genus Polynucleobacter; species Polynucleobacter tropicus. Next base: position 1,582,014 of record NZ_CP028942.1, read on the forward strand.
CATATTCAGATTCGGGTCGTAATTAAGGAAATTGGGCTTTGCCGCAATTATCCACTCTTTTAGAGGCCTATTTGAGCTATCTCCTAGGGCTTTTCTATTATCTAATAAATCGATTATTTATATCAATATTATTCATTATACAAATATCAAGATAGTGCCTAGAATGGACTCCGTTGTCATAGTTTTCACGAATCATTTAGTTAAAAAAGGAAAAGGAGCACCATGTCTATTATCAATACAGCCGTACAACCATTTAAAACCGAAGCATTCCACAATGGCAAGTTTGTAACTATTACTGACGAGACCCTCAAGGGTAAGTGGTCAGTTCTCATTTTCATGCCAGCAGCATTTACATTTAACTGCCCAACTGAAATTGAAGACGCAGCTGAGAACTATGCTGAGTTCCAAAAATTAGGCGCTGAAGTGTATATCGTTACAACTGATACTCACTTCTCACACAAAGTTTGGCACGAGACATCTCCTGCTGTTGGCAAAGCGAAGTTCCCGCTCGTTGGTGACCCAACACATACATTGACAAATGCTTTTGGCGTACACATTCCTGAAGCAGGTTTGGCATTGCGTGGCACATTCATCATCAACCCAGAAGGCGTGATCAAGACAGCTGAGATTCACTCTAATGAAATCGCTCGCGATGTTTCTGAAACATTGCGTAAGCTCAAAGCTGCTCAATACACAGCCGCCCACCCAGGTGAAGTATGCCCAGCTAAATGGAAAGAAGGCGCAGCTACTTTGACTCCTTCTTTGGACCTCGTAGGCAAGATCTAATTAATCATCCCTAGCCAATCAGACTCTCACCGGAGAGTCTATTGGAGAGGACAAGATCCTGCCCAATGGACTCACTGAAATTTATACAAAGGATGTCACCATGTTAGATAACAACATTAAGACCCAATTAAAAGCTTATTTTGAAAAGATTGTTTCACCAATCACGCTAACTGCATCTCTTGATGACGGCGAAACTTCCGCTCAAATGCGCGAGCTATTAAATGAAGTGGCTGAGCAATCAGACAAGATCACCGTTGAAACCAATGGTAGTGATAAACACGTACCTAGCTTTACCGTAAGCAAAACTGGCGAAGAAGCTCGTATTCGTTTTGCAGGCCTACCAATGGGTCATGAAATGACATCATTTATTTTGGCGATCTTGCAAGCCAGCGGTTACCCACCAAAAGTTGAAGAAGATATATTGGTTCGCATTCGCAAATTGGATGGCAAGTTCCGTTTCCAAACATTTATCTCTTTGTCATGCCATAACTGCCCGGACGTAGTTCAGGCACTCAATTTGATGGCTGCGCTCAACCCCAATATCGAACATGAAATGATCGATGGCGCCCTCTTCCAGCCATTGGTTGATCAATATCAAATCATGGCTGTTCCAACCGTAATCTTGAATGGCGAAGTATTTGGTCAAGGCCGCATGGGTGCGGAAGAGATCATTGCCAAACTCGATACTGGTAGCGCCGAAGAAGAAGCAGCCAAACTCAATGCCAAGGGTGATTTTGATGTTTTAGTTATTGGCGGTGGCCCCGCTGGATCGGCAGCGGCAATTTATGCCGCCCGCAAAGGTATCCGCACTGGTATTGTTGCTGAGCGTTTTGGCGGCCAAGTGATGGATACCTTGGGTATTGAGAACTTCATTTCCGTTTCTCATACAGAAGGCCCAAAGCTCGTTCAAGCTTTAGAGCAACACGTCAAAGACTACGAAGTAGATATCATGAATCTGCAGCGCGCTAATGCTTTACGCAAAACCAATGCAGGCATTGAAGTGGAAATGGCCAACGGTGCAGTTCTGAAAAGCAAGTCCGTCATCATCAGCACGGGCGCACGTTGGAGGGAAATGAATGTTCCAGGCGAGCAAGAGTATCGCAATAAAGGCGTAGCTTACTGCCCTCACTGCGATGGTCCTTTATTTAAAGGTAAGCGTGTTGCCGTCATTGGCGGCGGCAATTCAGGGGTGGAGGCTGCAATTGACTTAGCAGGTATCGTAAGTCACGTTACCTTGATTGAGTTTGATAGTCAATTACGAGCTGATGCCGTATTGCAAACCAAATTGTTCAGCCTGCCTAATGTGACTGTGATTAAGAGTGCTCTGACCAAAGAGGTATTAGGTGATGGCAGCAAGGTTAACGGCTTGCGTTATCAAGATCGCACCAACAATGCAGAACATACGATTGAGCTAGAAGGCATCTTTGTGCAAATTGGTTTACTACCAAATACCGAATGGCTCAAAGGCACGATAGATCTATCCCCACGCGGAGAGATTATTGTGGATGCCAAAGGTGAAACTTCCGTGCCCGGAATATTTGCTGCAGGAGATTGCACTACTGTTCCATACAAGCAAATCATCATTGCCATGGGCGAAGGTGCAAAAGCTTCACTAGGTGCGTTTGATTACCTCATTCGTCACTCAGTCAGCAAAGAGGAGCCAGCCCTGGTTGCAGCTTAATAAGGGTTGGGCAAATAAAAATCCCCAGAGTAATTTCTGGGGATTTTTATTTTTTACATTGAAATGTAACTATTAGCGCTTATAAAAGCTTAGGGTGACCTCACCCAATTCAATGCCAAATTTACTCATCTTGGCTTTATTGATCATTACCTTTGAGTTCATGAGATACATCCAGTCATCGAACTGAACATGATAGATCGTGCCATCTACTGGTAATGCCAGCGTATAAGCCCAATTGAGTGCATTGCCAGCCGCAACGCCATTGGCATCACCCACCACATCATCAGCCCTACCAACATACTTGCCTGGTGAAACTTCAGTAATTACCCAAATACGCTTTTGTTTAGTGCCATCTGAGTATTCAAAACTCTCATCTAAAGTGCCTACTTTTTTACCATCTGCTACTTTCCAGCTAGCCTGCATTAGCACAGTAAAACGCTTGACCACTTCGCCACTTCGATTCGTGAAGATGCCATATGCATCAATGGTGCCATTGAAATACTCACTTAAATCAAGGGTCGGCTTTTCATTGGCATATTGTGAAACCTGTGGGCCTGCGCAACCTAACAAAAAAAGCGTAGATAAGGTAATAGCTAAAAATCTTTTTGCTAAATTTTTCATTGCTTACAGGTTTCCTCTAATAAAGGTGGTGGGCAATGTTGGCCCAATAATTGATCGCGTAATTTTGGCGCAGTAGTTTTTGAATCCAGCCATATACCAAAGAATGCCTTTGAAAAATCCGCACCAGCAATTTGCGCAAGTGGCTTGCCATCAAAATAAAAAGTGGTTCCCTGTTTGGGGTTATAGATTGCGGTCAAACTTTGGCCTGGCTCTACGTTTGGCAAAAATGTCGCTAATTGCTTTCCCCAAATCTGGGCTTGGGTATCAGGTACACCTAACTTCTTCATCTCCTCCGCAGAACGATTCGCAATCGCTAATCCACTTAATGACTTGTGATATTGAAGATCTAAGGCAAATTCAGATGAATTAAAAGAGCCTGCTCGATAAAAGTTTGCATCGTAAATATGTAAGCCCCACCAAGTTAGCTTGCCACTACCCTGAAGTTTTGCTGGATTGAGTGCTTGGTCAATGTAAACCAAATCACGAGCGAAACTTATGGGGGCAGTTCCATAAACTATAAGCAGTAATGTAGCTAAAAATAACTTTGCAAAATATCTCATTATTTTTTCTGCACCAAACGTAAAGCAAAAGGTCCAATAGCATTGGAAATCGCATGCCGATTTTTGGCAAAGACTTGATAAGAAAATCTCAGAAGTGGCTGCAGAGCTTTTCGGGAGAAAAGCCAGGCTAAAAAAAGAAGATTGGCTCTTCTGTAAGCCTCGGGAAATACCGCTGCACTATGAATCAAAGAGCCATCAGCATACTGCGCATACATTGCTGCTAAAGCTTGCTCACAAGAAATTCCCAGTTTGGCAGCATCATACTTTTCAGAGTTGACATCTACAAAATCAAGCAGACCCTGCTGATTACGCCTTGATAGAAATAAGATTTCCGCCTGACACAAAGGACATGTGCCATCGTAAAACAAGGTAAGTTTTTGTAAATTGCTGACCATTGAGCAAGTGTAAGACTTATTGAATAAACTGGCAGAGCATCAATTTATTTAATAAAACTTTGCAAATTCTATCCAAACCCTTTCGCGCATTAGTCATCGGCTCCTCCGGAACCATTGGATCGGCATTTGTTGATCTTCTGCAAAATAACCCCTCTTGTATAGGGGTTGCAGGCATTCACCGTAAATCTATACCTGCCATTGATTACCTTGATCCCAGCACTATTCAAACTTGCACAAGCGCACTGACCCAACAAGGACCTTATCAACTCATTATTAATACGATCGGGGTTTTACATACAGACCACTGGATGCCTGAAAAACGTTTGGATGATCTCAATTCTGAACAGCTCATTGAGCTAATGCAAATAAACGCTATTGGGCCCGGATTAACCATTCGTCATTTCCTACCCCTACTAGATCCAACAGGGAGTTTGATGGTGACGCTTTCCGCAAAAGTGGGCAGCATTGAAGATAACCGTCTTGGAGGTTGGTATAGCTATCGCAGCTCTAAAGCAGCATTGAATATGCTCATCAAGACAACTTCGATTGAGCTTGCAAGAACTAAACCTAACATCACCCTTATCGCGATGCATCCTGGCACTGTGAACTCTAGGTTATCCAAACCTTTTAAAGGGCAACAAATCGGTAGGCCTGCAATTGATGCTTGCACCGATATGCTCAATGTCATGAAAACCATTGAGCCGAAAGATTCTGGCAGCTTTATTTCTTATTCCGGAGAAAGATTACCCTGGTAATAGCAATCTAGGTTTGAGTTTTACCAGAGCGCCTGCGACAGGCATCTGAGCAGTATTTAATTGACTCCCAATTTTTCTCCCATGACTTTCGCCAAGTCATTTCTCTTTTGCAAATAACACAAATCTTGCTTGGCAAAAAGGATTTATTTCCTTTGAAAGAGGATTTCATAGCTCTTACAAATTATTGAGATTGTTTAATACCTGTTGGGCATGCTGGACTATCGCAGCTTGATCATCATCGCTAATCTTCTTTAGATTTGCAGTCATTAATCTTGTGCGCGGATTACTGTCAAATTGCTGACGATGTTTAATTAAGAAATTCCAGTACAAAGTTGTTACAGGACATGCATTCTCGCCAAATCGTACATCTGATTTGTATTGGCAACCACCGCAATAGTTACTCATCCTCTTAATGTAGGCTCCGCTAGCAATATAGGGCTTGCTGGTAAAACGGCCGCCATTGGCAAATAGGGCCATGCCAGCAGTATTAGGCAATTCAACCCATTCAATCGCATCTACATAAACCGCTAAGTACCAATCGCATACGGCTGAAGGTAATATTTCTGCCAAAAGCGCAAAGTTACCAGTCACCATTAAGCGCTGAATGTGGTGAGCATATCCATATTTAAGTGTCTGACCCACGGCATCTTGCATACAACGCATTTTGGTTTTGCCAGTCCAATACCAGTCGGGCAAAGCGCGTTGATGATCATAGAAATTGTCTGTAGCCATCTTTGGCATATCGAGGTAATACATTCCCCGAACAAATTCACGCCAGCCTAATATTTGACGAATAAATCCTTCGATTGTCGATAAATCAAGCGAATATTTTTTCCATGCATCTAAGACAGCAGAAATAACCTCGCGTGGATTTAATAACTTTAGATTTAATGAGCTAGACAAAATGGAATGCCATCCATACGGCGTATCTGTCCACATAGCATCTTGATAAATACCAAAGTTTCTCAAGCGGTAATCCACAAAATACTGCAGAGCCTCCAATGCTTCATCCCTAGTCACCGGCCAGCGAAAATGCCCCAGTGAGCCAGGGTACCCGGAGTAATGACTCTGGACAAATTGAAGCACCTCTTGGGTTATCGCATCAGGCTCAAACAAAATAGGTGTTTCAATAATTCCAGGCCCTGATTTTGGGTATGGTTTGCGGTTGTCTTGGTCAAAATTCCATTGGCCGCCTTCTGGATTTCCATCCTTATCCAACAGAATATTGTGAGTTTTCCGCATTAATCGATAGAAAAACTCGAGTCGCAATTCTTTCTTATTAGCGGCCCAGTCCCTAAACTCTTGATGACTGCAATAGAAGTGACTATCTTCGCGCATATCAAGTTGCACTTTTGAGTCTTTTGCAAGCTTTTCTATAGCCAGCTTTAAGCGCCACTCGCCAGGCTCAATACAAACAAGATGCCTAATGCCCTTCTCAAGCAATATCTCTTTAAGAGAATCTACTATTGATAATTTGGATTCTTGAACATAGTGCACCGGATAGCCATCAGCTTTTAGTTCTTCTGAAAAATGGCGCATTGCCGATAGAAATAAAGCAATCTTTGCTTTATGTGACCAAACCACTTGAGCCTCAGGAATAGATTCAATCATGATGACTTCATCATTCTGGAAATCAAAATCCCTTAGGGCGGGACTTTGCCTATCCAGTTGATCGCCCAGAATGAGGACTAGTCGTTTAGGCTTACTCATTTATTTTTATATTGAGTTGAGCAATAAGCGCGTTGAACCAATTTACTGCGTAGTGCCACATGCTTTGTGACTCTGCCAGAGACTCGCTCTCTCCATAAATTAAATGAACTTCTCTTAAGTTCTCGACGCATTAATTGAATCACTTGAGGCTCTGCAAATCCAAATGTTGCTCAATAGCTTCAAATGGCGTTCTGTCCTCCCAAGCCATCTCAATGAGGCGAGACAATTCGTCCTTGGAAAGGGCTTTAGGCAGAGCTTTTGGCATCCTGCAAGTTTAAGACTTATTCACTAAACTTGTACTGACCCATTAATTCTGCAATTCAAGATGATTGGCAAAATTCGTCAAAAATTGATTTCGCAAGCCCCTCGAGTAATTTCAAATACTCAGGCAATCATCTGCCCAATATGCGATCGATCAATTCCAGCATCTCAAAAAGATGCTCACCACCTCATCCCGAAATCTAAGGGAGGTAGAACTACAGAATTTCTGCATCGCATCTGCCACAGACAAATACATGCCCTCTTTACAGAAACTGAACTAGCCAACCAATTCAATAATGCGACTGCTTTACAGGACCATCCAGAGATGCAACGATTTATTCAATGGGTAAAAACAAAGCCAGATGCGTTTTATGAGAGAGTTCGCAAAAGTACCCGCATCAAAAACTAAGACGTATTGCGTATTTAGCGTAGACTGGCACAAATTTAATAAAAACTTATATCGAGGCAAATCCAGAAAGACATCATGACTCAATCAAATAATAAAGTTGCCTTAGTTACTGGTGCAGGAGCTGGAATTGGTAGAGCTGCCGCCAAAGCTTTGTTGCAAGGCGGTTACCAAGTCGTACTGACAGGGCGTAATTTAGAAAAGCTACAGAAGGCTATCAGCGATATTGGTGGCAATGAGAATAATTGCTTAGCAGTTGCTTGCGATGTAGGAAATCCTGAGCAAGTAAAAAATTTATTTGCAGCAACCAAAGCAAAGTTTGGTCGCATTGATGTTCTATTTAATAATGCAGGGCTTGGTGCCCCCGCCATTCCTATGGAAGACTTAACATACGAGCAATGGATGAATGTAGTCAACACCAATCTTTGCGGCGCCTTCCTTTGCTCCCAAGAGGCGATTCGCATGATGAAAGCGCAATCACCCCAAGGCGGTAGAATTATTAATAACGGCTCTATTTCTGCGCATGCGCCAAGACCAATGTCGGCCCCTTATACCGCCACGAAGCATGCCATCAGCGGACTTACAAAAACAATCGCTTTAGATGGTCGCCCTTTTAATATTGCATGCGGACAAATCGATATTGGCAACGCTGCCACTGAAATGACTGAGCGCATGGCTGCAGGCATCATACAAGCGGATCAATCCATCAAGGTAGAGCCTCGCATGGATGTAGATCATGTGGGTCAAGCGGTACTCCATATGGCACAACTTCCCTTGGAGTCCAACATCCTCAATATGACCATCATGGCTACAAAAATGCCGTTTGTTGGTCGAGGCTAAGGTTTAAATAACTCGCTAATCTCTATAAGGTTCAGATCGGGGTCACGTACATAGACTGAATTAATCTTTGATATCGCACCTGTCCGTATAACTGGGCCTTCAATAATGGGCCAGTTCTCTTTTGCTAAATGATTGATTACCTCAGTTAGAGGTCGATCTGCTATGAAACACAAATCTAGTGAACCAGGGGTTGGAATATTTGCTTTTGGCTCAAATTCTTTACCCTTGATATGCAAATTAATTTTCTGATTACCAAAGGTAAATGCTTTGCGCTCCACCGGCGGAGTTCCACCTACGAAGGAGTCCAACTTCATACCGAGCACTCGAGTATAAAAATCAATACATGCTGACTCATTAGCAGTAGTTAATACTAAGTGGTCTAAGTGATCAATCATTTAAGCCCTTTATTTTTTGCCATTGCATTTATTGTTTTTAACTTATTTAAGATCATGAATATATTCAGGCGCAGGATGTAAATCACAACTACGCCCCGCTTTGGCAACTTGCCCTGGAACTGAGTGACCCACTATCTGAGGCAACTCTCTTGCAAGATCTAATAATTTAGGAATATTCATGCCTGTGTCATATCCCATAGCATCCAACATATGAATGGCGTCTTCACTAGAGATATTGCCGCTAGCACCAGGCGCATATGGGCAACCACCCAAACCACCCAGAGACCCATCAAACCGAACGATGCCACTCTGCACTGCCGCCAGCACATTGGCCAAACCCATGCCTCTCGTGTTATGAAAGTGCATAGTCAGTTGCAATTGCGGAAATTTCTTCTGCAAAGACTCTGACATTTTTGTAACTTGTGCTGGGTTTGCCATGCCAGTCGTATCACATATTGTTAGACCGCGAACCCCTAGATCCGCAAAGCGTTGGCAGAATTGCTCAACCACCTCTTGTGGAACATCGCCCTCCATAGGGCAGCCAAACGCAGTCGATAAAGAAATATTGATTGGCGTTTTTCCATCCACGTATTTAATTACCTCGGCCAATCCCGCAAAACTTTTCTCACGGGTCATGCGCAAATTTGCGAGATTGTGTGTTTCGGATGTGGACATCACTAGATTAAATTCATCCGCACGGGATTCTAGAGCGCGTTCTGCGCCGCGAAGATTGGGCACCAGCACCGTATATTCAACACCAGGAACTCTGTGTATCTTCCCCATCACCTCTTCGGCATCTCTTAGCATTGGAATGGCTTTAGGAGATGTAAAGGAGGTCACTTCGATTTTTGCGAAACCGCACTGACTCATGGCATCAATTAAGCGCACCTTATCTTCCGTTGGAATAAAGTTCGGCTCAATCTGAAATCCGTCTCTAGTTACTACGTCATTGAAATATATTCTGGTCATGATCTTCTTTTTGTCTTATTGAGTCTTATTGTGTAAAGGCAACGCCACGTTCTTTTAGGGAGGAAATTTGAGAGTCATTCAAACCGATTTCTTTTAGGATTTCATCGGTATTTTGGCCAATTGTTGGCGCAAGCGTCTTAATTGATCCTGGCGTACGTGACAGCTTTGGCAATACGCCAGGCACTTCTAGATTGCTACCGTCCTGCATTTGAATCGTTTGAATATTTTCTCGCGCCCGGTAATGAGGATCATTGGCAATATCCGCAACTGTGTAGATACGTCCTGCGGGGACGGCTGCTGAATCAAGTAATTCAAGTGCCTTATCAGTAGCAATCGCTTTTGCCCACATTCCAATAGCTTGGTCTAGCTCTTGCACTCGCTTTACACGACCATCATTATTTTCTAACTCAGGATCATTACCCAAATCATCGCGCCCAATGAGTTTCATCAAGCGCTTAAAAATACTATCGCCATTACCAGCAACTAAGACATAGCCACCATCGGCGCACTGATATGCATTTGATGGAGCAATACCGGGTAATGCGCTACCAGCTGCCTGTCTAACTTCACCAAAAGCGCTGTACTCAGGCAGCAAGCTTTCCATGCAATTAAATACCGCTTCATATAAAGCCACATCAATCACTTGACCTTTACCACTACGGTGACGCTCTTGCAATGCCAATAAGATTCCGATTACGCCATGCAAAGATGCCAAGGTATCGCCAATGCTAACGCCTACGCGGACCGGAACCCGTCCAGGTTCTGCGGTTAAATGGCGCAAACCACCCATGGCTTCTGCAACAACACCAAAACCAGGCTTGTCTTTATAAGGACCTGTCTGACCATACCCACTGATTCGCAGAATGATGAGTTTTGGATTTAGCTCAAGTAATTTTTCTGGAGCAAGGCCCCAGCCTTCTAATGTTCCAGGACGAAAGTTCTCAATCAAGATATCCGCTTCTGTGGCGAGCTTTCTAACAATGTCTTGCGCATCCGTTTGTCGTAAATCCAATGAGAGCGAACGTTTATTTCTGGATTGCACTTGCCACCAAACAGAAGTGCCATCTTTCAATAGGCGCCATTTACGCAATGCATCACCTACCTTTGGAGGCTCAATCTTTACTACATCCGCACCAAAATCTGCCAACGTCTTTGCGGCAAATGGACCGGCAATCAACTGACCCATCTCAATCACTTTTAACCCTGCAAGCGGCTCCATGCGAGCTCCCTTTGTCTCTTTATTTTTTCAATAGTAGAAAAATAACTCCACTGAGCCCACCTTGGGAATTGCTATGTCTTACGCAAGCCTTCTCATTTTGCGAAGGCTTGCTAGAATATCCCCCATGAAACCCCAAATTAACCCCGCCAGGATCGACTTTGTCACCCTGAAGCTGTTTTGCGCCATTGCCCAATCTGGCAGCATTACCAAAGGGGCCAATGAATGCAGCCTCGCGCTCTCAGCAGCCAGCCGCAGAATTTCTGAGCTAGAAGAGACGGTTGGACTGACACTTCTTGATCGATCAGCAAAGGGCGTCACTCTGACTCAGGCTGGCCATGCAGTGATGCAACACGCCTTACGTCTTTTCCAAGGCTTTGAGCAATTTAGCAATGAGCTTGGTGAGTACGCTAAAGGCATCAAAGGGCATGTCCGCCTATGGGCCAATATGTCTGCGCTGACTGAGTTTTTGCCAACTTCTCTTGCTGGATTCTTAAAAGCACATCCCGACATTCAGGTAGAAGTAGAAGAACAAATCAGTGGCGATATTGTCAAAGCACTGCTTGATGGCATTGCGGATATTGGCGTGTTTGCAGACGGCACTCCAACAGCTGGATTGGAAACCCACATCATTGGTCAAGACGAATTAGTTGTAGTTTGCAGTAAATCTCACGCAATCAAGAATCGCAAAAGCATCTCATTTGAAGAATGTCTGGACTATGACTTTGTTGGACTCAATCGTGGCAGCTCATTACTTGAGCTCACCTCAAGACAGGCTGAGCGACTAAGCAAACAAATGCGCCTACGAATTCAGGTTCGAAGTTACGATGCGATGTGCCAAATGATCGGGGTAAATTTAGGTGTAGGCATATTGCCGCTACAAGCCTGTGCCCCACAGATCAAGGCCATGGATCTCAAAGTGGTGCGCCTTGAGGATACTTGGGCAAAGCGCAATCTACTTCTGGCCACCAAGGAGCATGGCCGCCAATCTCCGGCCTGCATATTACTCATTGAGCACCTCCTTCAAAAATCAAGAAGTTAAGCTACCATCTATCAATCCACAAACTCACAATAACAAAAGTACATAAGGAAAAATATGAGTCTTTTAGATAAACTGAAATGGCGCTATGCCACCAAGAAAATGGATCCTAGCAAAGAGGTTCCAGCGGAAAAAGTAGAGCAAATTCTAGAAGCCATCAGATTGACGGCAAGTTCTAGCGGCTTACAGCCCTATGAACTCATAGTGATTACTAATAAAGATTTACGTGAAAAGATTAAAGCGATTGCCAACAATCAATCTCAAATTACTGACTGCTCTCATCTAGTAGTTTTTGCAGCGTGGGATCACTACACAGAACAGCGTATTAATGATGCGTTTGATATGACAGAACAAGTTCGCAACTTTAAAAATGATGCAGGTATTGCTTATCGACAAATGCTCCTAAAAAATTACCCAGCAAGAGATCCGGAAGTCAATTTCACGCACACAGCCAAGCAGGCATACATTGGTCTTGGAACTGCTTTGATTGCCGCAGCAGAGGCGGAAGTAGATGCCACTCCGATGGAAGGCTTTGATCCTAAAGCCCTAGATGAGATCCTTGGTCTAAAAGAAAAAGGGTTGCGTAGCGTCGTTATGCTTCCATTGGGCTACCGCAAATCTGATGAAGATTGGTTGCTAAATCTCAAGAAGGTAAGACGTCCTGCTGAGCAATTTGTGAGTTGGATTAAGTAAATAATCAATTCAGCATCACTTGGAAAGAATGGGCTAGCCGTAGAGCTAGCTCATCTCATATTGAGATATCTCATGAAGGCGAATGCCGCTTTAATAACTATCTTAGTAATGCTTCATGCTTCTGCTTTTGGCGCAGAGGATGAGGCTAAATTTTCCGCTGAATTTCAAAATGTATCCAAGGAATATTCTCGCAGCCGAATATTAGAGTTCTGGGGATACCATGAATACCATGGCAACCAAAATTACGCGGACACTCTTAAGCTTCGTTACTACCAGCCATTGGATATCGGGAGTTTTCAAGGCACTATAAGATTGGATACGTCCTATGTGTCTAGTTATGGCCCAAGTTATCCTGCGCAATCAACAGGACAATACAGTGCTGGCAACACGATGTTGACTGCTTGGGGAAATCATCCGCACTTCTTTCCAGAATGGGGAGGCAATTTAGGTGCGCGAGTTATTTTTCCATTTGGAAATAATGGTCAATGGGCCATCGGACCACAGGTTGGGGCAAGTTTTAGGCCGAAGGAAAATGCTTTTCTTAATCTAGCTGACTTCTCACCCTTAGCTCGGTATATGTATGGCTTTGATACCAAGAACAATTCGTTCCAAGTTAATCCTAGCCAACCACCCCTGGTGAGAAACTTACAGCTCTTCCCTACCCTGGGATTTCAAATTAATCCATCTACACAAATCCGCTTTTGGGATGAAAACGGGGTCATTTATAACTCCGCCGGTGGCGGCTGGTTTGTACCACTAGATGCCATGGTGACTCATAGACTCACTAAGAACTTTTTATTTGCAATTGGCGCTAGCAAACAAGTTGTGCAAACCTACAACCAATATGACTGGTCTATCTACGGGAAACTATCATTTAATTTCTAAGCCCTCAATATTGTTGCAACTGTTAACTGAAATAAAAATGCCAACCCTCCGGTTGGCATTTCATCTTAGGGCTCAACCAATTACTTAAGCAGCAATTGATTCATTCGTTTCACAAAGCTTGCTGGATCATTTAATTGACCACCTTCTGCCAACAGCGCCTGATCGAACAATAAATTAGCCCAATCATCAAATTGCTGATCATTACCCTTAAGCTTTAATAGCAATGGGTGCTCTGGATTAATTTCCAAAATCGGCTTCATGTCGGGTGCCTGCTGTCCTGCAGCCTTAAGCATTCGCAACAGATTGCCAGAAAGCTCATTCTCATCAGCAATTAAACATGCTGGAGAATCCGTTAAACGGAAGGTAACCCGAACATCCTTAGCTTTATCTTCAAGGACTTTTTTCATGCGATCAATTAAGTCCTTGAATTGCTTTTCAGTTTCCTCGTGCTCTTTTTTCTCTTTTTCATCGCTCAGACTACCCAGATCTAAGCCTCCCTTAGCAACAGACGCCAATTGCTTGCCATCGAACTCAGTGATGAATGAAAGCATCCACTCATCCACCCGATCTGAAAGCAAGAGAACCTCAACACCTTTCTTGCGGAAGATTTCTAAATGGGGGCTATTCTTGGCAGCATTGAAAGTTTCGCCAGTAACGTAATAAATCTTGTCCTGACCCTCTTTCATACGAGCCACATACTCAGCTAATGAGACTGTCTGCTCAGAGGAATCGGTATGGGTGCTCGCAAAACGCAAGAGCTTTAGGATGCGCTCTTGGTTGGCTTGATCTTCGCCAACACCTTCTTTTAAGACCTGACCAAACTGAGCCCAGAAGGTGCGATATTTTTCCTTCTTCGCTTCATCATCGCTGTTGGCAAGCTCCTCCAGCATGCTCAAGACACGCTTGGTAGAACTTTCACGAATCACTTTAATGTCACGTGACTCTTGCAAGATTTCACGTGACACATTCAATGGCAAATCAGCAGAATCAATCACGCCAGTTACAAAACGCAAGTACATCGGCATGAGCTTTTCAGCGTCGTCCATAATGAAGATGCGCTTCACATACAACTTAATGCCGCCACGCTTATTGCGATCCCATAGATCAAATGGTGCACGAGATGGCACAAAGAGTAATTGTGTAAATTCGTTTCTGCCCTCAACTCGATTTAAGGAGTAGCAAAGCGGATTCTCATAATCATGTGAGAGATGCTTATAAAACTCGTTGTATTGCTCTTCTGTGATTTCAGATTTGTTGCGCGCCCAAAGAGCTGAGGACTGATTGATGCTTTCCAGCTCATCTTTGATGACTTGCTCTTTCTTCTCCTCATCCCACTCTTCCTTGCGCATCTGAATTGGCAGAGAAATGTGATCGGAGTATTTGCGAATAATCGATTTCAGCTTATAGCTGTTGAGGAAATCATCTTCCCCCTCACGTAAATGCAAGGTAATCGTTGTTCCACGCTGTGGACGATCAATGCTCTCAATTGTGAATTCGCCAGAGCCATCTGACTCCCAGCGAACGCCATCTGCCGCAGGTAATCCAGCGCGACGGGTTTCAACTGTGATGCGATCCGCAATAATGAAGGCGGAGTAAAAGCCAACACCGAACTGACCAATCAGCGCAGCATCCTTTTGCTGATCACCAGACAGTTTCGAAAAGAATTCTTTTGTGCCAGAGCGGGCAATCGTTCCCAGGTTGTTGATTACTTCCTCACGGCTCATGCCAATACCATTATCGGAAATAGAAATGGTTCTAGCAGCTTTATCAAAGTCAACCCTAATTTTGAGCTCAGGATCGTCACCATACCAATCGGGATGTGCGATGCCCTCAAACCGCAATTTATCCGCAGCATCTGATGCGTTGGAAATCAATTCACGGAGAAATATCTCCTTATTGGAATACAAAGAGTGAATCATCAACTGCAGAAGCTGTTTTACCTCTGCTTGGAACCCCATCGTTTCTTTACTTGCAACTGTCATTTCAGCATCCTATAAAAAATCCAATAACTCCCTGTATATAAGGGCTATTTTTCAAATTTCAAGGGTCAAAATTGGGGGTCAGGACGCCAATTTGGCAATGTAAATATAGAGCGGTATGCCCAAAATAATATTAAATGGGAAGGTAATGCCTAGCGACATGCCCATATATAGAGCAGGGTTGACTTCAGGTAAGGCGTGCCGCAAGACGGCTGGCACCGCAATATATGAGGCACTTGCAGCAAGCACCATCAAAAGAACTGTGTCGCCTAGCGGTAGACCCAATAATTTGCAAAGTCCAAGAGCTATCGTTGCGTGTAGCAAAGGGGCAAGAATGGCATAGAGCAAAGTAATGGGCGGCTTACCTTTTAAGCCTTCAAAGTTCTTTGCCGCCATTAATCCCATATCCAATAAGAAGAATGCGAGCATCCCCTTAAATAAGTCGATGGAGAATGGCGCCATCAATTTTTGACCTGCATCTCCGCTAACAAGACCTACTACCATCGAACCTAACAATAGAAGCTGTGCACCGTCGGTAAATGATTCATGAAGAATATTTGATAAGCCCAGGGATTGTTTATTTTGAGTCGACTCAGCACGCGCTTTGTTTGCCAATAAGATGGCCAGAATAATCGCCGGGGATTCCATCAATGCCATTGCCGCAGCCATGTGACCGCCATACTCAATACTGTATTGACCTAATACTTGTGTGGCGGTTATGAAGGTCACTGCACTAACCGAACCATAAGTGGCGGCAATCGCTGCAGCATCAAAACTGTTGAGCCTACTTCTGAGAATCAGATAGCCCATCAGAGGAACAAGAATCGCCAGAAATATCGCTAGACCAAGAGCTAAAGCAATCTCGATGGTGAAGCCGGATTTATGAAGAGCAAAGCCCCCTTTTAAACCCAGTGCCATTAATAAGTAGAGTGACAAAAACCGAGCAATTGGTTGCGGTATCTCTAAATTGGATTTCACCAACCCCGCAAAAACACCAAATATGAAAAATAGTATTGCCGGATCTAGGAAGTTGGTCATGTTTCTATATTAGGTAAGTTCTCAATTTTCTGCATTAGCCATTCAAATTGTGGGCTTAATAGCACCCCAGCCCTATAAGCAGGCATTTGCTGGCACTCGCAACCCGTCAATAAAAAAGCAGTATTTGTAGAACCAGAGTCCAAAGTTACTTAAATTTCAGTTGATAATTCAGGCTATGAATCGCATTCTCACCACTTTCATCACCACCCTGTGGATGGGAATGGCTTCCTTCGCCTCTTTCGCGGCAGAAAGCCAAGCTCAGACGCAACGCAGTTATGCGCAAATGCTCGAACTTGGCGAAATCCGCATGGCAGTTCCTTATGAGCGAACTATCTACGTTGAGTCCAAGAAACAAATACTGGGTGATGCTCCAGAGATCGCTAAATATCTTGGTCTTTACCTAAGCAAAAAATATCAGAAGCCAATTAAGGTGACATTGGTGCCAAGTACACCAGGAAACCTTATAAATGCGCTCGAAGAAGGCAAAGCAGACTTTGTATTAATTTACTCTAGCGAATACGATAAGCAACTGAAAGCCGGAAAGTATTTACGATACACAAGACCTCATTTCGAAGAAAGTCTCATTGTTTCTAAGTCTGGGACAGATCCAATCAATAGCCTGCTAGATTTATCAGGCCAAGATGTTTGCGTAAGTCGCTTCAAAGATATCAAAGCGTTGTTAGATGCCAATCAAACTTTGATCAAGTCTGGCAGAAAACCCATCAATATCTACCAAGATAAACATGCTCTTGATGATGAAGATTTTCTGCAGATGTTAAATGCAGGCCTCATATCCAACACTTTTGTAGCCAGTTGGAAAGCTCAACTCTGGAAGCCTTACTTTACAAATCTCCAGCTAAATGAACAAACCATTAGCCCAGGAGGATCTCCGGGAGATCTTGTTGTCAGCGCCGGAGATAAGAACCTAGCCGATGATGTTCTGAGCTTTGCCTCAAGCCCTGATATAGAAGATGCCCTGAAGATCTATCGCAAGAATCAATTTAATCAACGAAAAGATGCTCTGAAAAGTCCAGTTACACCTGAAGAGTGGAGTCGTTTTGAAAGCATGATTAACTTTTTCAGGTTATATGGACATCAAAATCAGCTAGACCCACTCTTTCTTGCTAGCTTGGGTTTCCAAGAATCCATGCTCAATCAAAGTGCAGTTAGTCCAACTGGTGCAATCGGGGTGATGCAATTACTTCCCTCAACCGGTGATTCCCTGGGCGTCGGGAATATTCATCTCTTAGAGCCTAATATCCATGCTGGAGCCAAATATATGAGCTCCCTACTTTATGCACTCTCCATTGAGGGTGATTTATCAGACATGGAGCGCAATTTCTTTGGCGTTGCTGCTTATAACGCAGGCCCAAATAACATTCGCAAAGCCCGCGCACTTGCAAAAACGATGGGTTTTGATCCAAACAAGTGGTTTGATAATGTAGAAATGGCTACCGCCAAGCTATTTGGCATTGAAACATTCTTGTATGTTCGTAGCGTCTACAAGTACTACGTTGTATATGACATACGACAGAGAAATATTCCCATTACTCAGGAGAATTTAATTCCTGATCGATTGATTAAATAGATCCTAGTTAAAAAATCTCCGGTACGTACATTTCTGGTGGAACAGGACCCCTGAGGTAATCCGGATTGTGCACACGGGCAGGAAGCTTAATTTCAGGGTGATCAATTTCTTGATACGGTATCTGTGAAAGCAAGTGGCTAATACAATTTAAGCGGGCTTTTTTCTTATCATTGGCTGCTACAACCCACCAAGGCGCTTCAGGTATATGCGTCTTTTCTAACATTGTCTCTTTTGCCTTGGTATATGCCTCCCAAAGACGACGTGCTTCTAAATCCATGGGGCTGAGTTTCCACTGCTTCAGTGGATCATGAATGCGCATCATAAAACGGTTGTACTGCTCATCGTCAGAGATTGAGAACCAATACTTAATTAAGATAATTCCGGAGCGAATCATCATTCGCTCAAGATCGGGAACCGTATGAAGAAACTCATCATATTCTTTTTTGGTACAGAATCCCATTACCTTTTCAACGCCCGCACGGTTATACCAACTACGATCGAAAAGGGCTATCTCACCACCTGCCGGCAAATGCGAAATATATCTTTGAAAATACCACTGCGTTTTTTCACGCTCATTCGGTGCCGGTAAAGCTACAACTTTACAAACCCGTGGATTTAGTCGCTGAGTAATGCGCTTGATTGCCCCACCCTTACCAGCAGAGTCCCTGCCTTCAAATAAAACAGCAACCTTAACCTTGTTGGCAACCACCCAATCTTGTAGCTTTACAAGTTCGCCCTGTAGGCGAAATAATTCTTTGAAGTACAGATTTCGGGGAATTTGGGATTTACTATCACCATCCGGCGATAAACGATCATCATCAAGCTCCATTTCAAGCTCTTCATCCATGCTATCCAGAATTTCTTCTTGAGCACGGCGATACCACTCTGCCATTTCAATGCGTTTTGATGTCATTTCCCTTTGCTCCTACAGTACTTATAAAGGGTAAAAGTGACACTTTTATTACATGGGTACTTTACCGCTACGGAGGTGACGTTGGATTGCCTCTTGACTATGCAAGGCTAGCCATTTGCGATCATTAGGGGAATCTTGACTAGAGCCAGATGGCGGCAAAAATACTAAATTAACAGACAAATGTCGATGCTTCAGAATATTAGCAATAGACTCAAGCAAACTCATATCGCCAACAAAGGCGGGAATATCTGTTCTCTGATTTGTAATAGCTGATTCATAAAAAATTGCCAATGAAAACACGGGGACCTTAGATAAAACTGCCGACTCGAATAAGTTAGGCTTAAAGGGTAGAACGCTTGCACCTGATGTTGAGGTGCCCTCCGGAAAAATACAGATTGATTCATGCTGTAGCACCTTACTTAATTCTTCGGCAACATGCTTCCCGTGCCGAGAGCTATCGCGGCGTATAAACACTGTGCCTATTTGTCTTGCCATCCAGCCAAATATTGGCCAATTAGCAACCTCTGATTTAGCTACGAAGCGAATAGCCTTAAATGCACTAATCGCATGAATATCCATCCAAGAAACATGATTTGCTGCAAGCAAAAATGGAGATGAAGGCAATATGTCCTGATTGTGAACACTAAGCCTCACTCCAAATATTGACAGTAATACTGAAGACCATGACTGAATATATTCATTCTTAGCGCCTTGCTGAATAAATGGAAAACGTATGGATAACAACAGAATCCCGTAAACCACATGAATAGCAATACGAATCCAACACCAAGCCTGAATAATGAATGGTGTTTTAGGTTGCGTAGCGTTATTCGAATCAGACATAAACAATCTGAATATAAATCATTTATTGAAGCGGGCTTAATGTCATCAAATTGACTTCAAATTGTCATGCTAGCTTCACACTGGCTTGGCCTAATACGATTTCATGATGCATTACAAAGCCATCTGGATTTCGGACGTACACCTTGGAACTTCTGGGTGTCAGGCAAATTACCTTCTGGATTTTCTCAAACATAATGAAGCCGATAAGTTCTATTTAGTAGGCGACATTATTGATGGCTGGAGACTAAAGAAATCTTTTTACTGGCCTCAATCACATAATGACGTGGTTCAAAAGTTACTTCGTAAGGCTCGTAAGGGGACTGAAGTTATATATGTGCCAGGTAATCACGATGAGAGCGCTAGACAATTTTTTGGACTCTCATTTGGAGATGTCAAAGTTGTTGAAGAGGTAATACACACCACCGCCAATGGCAAAAGGCTATGGGTAACTCATGGCGATCAATTCGACGGGGTAATGCAATACGCTAAATGGCTTGCTTACGTTGGCGATACCCTTTATTCATTCATCTTGCATGTGAACCGGTATTTCAACATGCTGCGCGTCAAGATGGGACTGCAGTATTGGTCTCTATCGCAATACCTTAAACACCAAGTCAAAAATGCAGTCAGCTATATCGCCGACTTTGAGCACATTATGGCCAGAGAAGCGCGTCTCCGAGGTTGCGACGGCGTAGTTTGTGGCCATATCCATAAGGCCGAGATTCGTGAAATTGACGGACTGCTCTATTGCAATGATGGCGATTGGGTTGAAAGCCTTACCGCCCTAGTCGAAACACAAACTGGCGAACTAAAAATCATTCACTGGACTCAAATTAAAGGCGAGCCCATTGTTACTTCTGCGGCTGACCTTGAGCCAGCCATCCAATCACTCATTGAAG
The DNA here is from genome assembly GCF_013307225.1 of Polynucleobacter tropicus. Lineage (NCBI taxonomy): Bacteria > Pseudomonadati > Pseudomonadota > Betaproteobacteria > Burkholderiales > Burkholderiaceae > Polynucleobacter > Polynucleobacter tropicus. Next base: position 1,602,486 of record NZ_CP028942.1, read on the forward strand.
AGGCGACACTATGAAAATAATGATTATTACCGATGCATGGGATCCACAGGTAAATGGAGTTGTACGCACTCTTAAACAAACTCGCGCCGAGTTAATTGCCATGGGCAATCAAGTCGAGTTAATTACTCCAACTGGATTTAAATCTATTCCATGCCCCACTTATCCCGATATTGCTTTATCACTCTTCCCTGGAAAAGAAGTCGCTCGTCGCATCAAAGAATTTGCTCCAGATGCAATGCATATTGCAACCGAAGGACCATTAGGACTATCAGCACGTGCTTATGCAGTTAAAAATGGCCTTCCGTTCTCAACGGCATATCACACCAGATTTCCAGAATATGTAAAAGCTCGCACGGGCATACCCCTAACGCTCACCTATACATTTATTCGCTGGTTTCACAAACCTTCGATGGCAGTAATGGCCCCAACAACAATAGTTAAGGACGATCTTGAAAAGTATGGTCTTAATAACGTCGTACTGTGGTCAAGAGGTGTCGACCTAGATATTTTTAAAGTTCAAGAATCCAAAGCACTAAATACCTCACATCCAATTTTTTTATATGTTGGCCGTGTCGCTATTGAGAAGAACATTAATGCATTTTTAGAAATTGACCTACCGGGTTCCAAGTGGGTGGTAGGAGACGGTCCAGCAATGGCTAGCATAAAAGAAAAGTACCCAGAGGTGAATTATCTAGGAGTACTGCAGCAACATGAGCTTGCTAAGGTATACGCAGCGGCAGATGTATTTGTATTTCCAAGCAAGACTGATACGTTTGGCTTGGTTCTGCTTGAAGCAATGGCATGCGGAACTCCAGTCGCAGCCTACCCAGTTACTGGCCCAATAGATGTCTTAGGAAACTCTAAAGCAGGAGCCATGAATGATGACCTGCGTGAGGCTTGCTTACAAGCACTAAAAATTCCGCGTGAAGTTGCTCGGGCACATGCTGAAAAGTTTTCATGGAAAGCTGCTTCAGAGCAATTTGCTCTGCATCTAAAACCTGTTCCATCGCCTGAAGTCCACATTACTGCACTTGCTTAAGAGCATCTCATTGTGAGCCACCCGTACCACATTGACCAAAATCCCCATAAGGGCAACCGTGGCTTTGCAAGGGCCATACATGCAGCCAAGAACTCATGGTGCGGTCTAGTTTACGCATTTCAAGAAGAAAGTGCCTTCAGGCAAGAGTTAACACTGATCACTTTGTTAACCCCAGCAGCAGTTCTTATGCCAATTTCCTTATTAGAAAAATCACTGCTGATTTCCTCCTTAATACTCGTTCTTGTCATTGAGCTTTTGAACTCGAGCGTAGAGGCTGCCATTGATCGAATTTCCTTTGAGCATCACGACCTTTCCAAAAGGGCAAAGGACTTTGGTAGCGCCGCAGTCATGCTAGCTCTTTTGATTGCATTGCTGATCTGGCTTGCCATTTGTATACCCGCTTTTTTACAAAGCCAGTAAACCCACTATTTAATTTACACGAAAGAGAGTTTATGTCTGATATCCCAAACCCAATTGGCGCGTTTGAAATTTTTATAAGAAAACAAGTTAAGGCACCAAAATCCAAAAAAGTACACCCACTTGAAAAGTTATCTAAAAAATTGGCAAAAAAACTATTTGGTAAAAAATATGCTACTAAAACACGCGTAGAGTTAGCTGCGACTTTCGAAGTTCCTCCAGTCTCGCAGATTGGAAAAGTAAAAAAGCCCGCATTTCAAATTGAATGGGCTAGCAGTGCCAGCGAGGTAAAAGAGGCTCAACGCCTTCGTTACAAAGTATTTGCTGAAGAGATGGGCGCCAACCTCCCTAAAAACGCAGAAGGTCTGGATATTGATGATTTCGATGTCCATTGTGATCACCTGTTAATTCGCGACAAAGACAACCTTAAAGTAGTTGGCACATATCGAGTTTTACCACCTCATAAAGCAAAAGAAATTGGAAGACTGTATTCTGATTCCGAGTTTGACTTGTCTCGCCTTAATCATCTTCGGCCTAAATTGGTAGAACTAGGGAGATCATGTGTCCATCAAGACTATCGATCTGGGGCTGTGATTATGGCTCTATGGAGCGGTCTTGCTCAATATATGCAAAAGAATAGTTACGAGATAATGCTTGGTTGTGCCAGCATTCCTATGGCTGATGGCGGCCACTTTGCAGCAAGCCTTTACAACTCATTAGATAAGAGTCACCTAGCGCCAACAGAGTTTCATGCATTTCCGAAGCTACCATTACCATTAGAGAAGTTAAATGGGGGATTGGATGTACAGCCACCGCCGCTTATCAAAGGTTATTTGAAATTAGGCGCCAAAATTTGTAGCGCACCTGCCTGGGATCCTGACTTTAATACTGCAGATGTATTAACCATGTTGCGTCTTTCGGAAATTAATCCTCGCTACGCAAAACATTTCCTAGGTCTTTAACTACTTTAGGGCAATCTTAAATGATCGGCCGACACGCTCCCACTCGGCCGCCTCCTTTTGCAGACTAAACTCCGTCAGAGGATGGCTTTTAGCCCACTCCTTAGGTAGCTCAATTGCAAATGAGCCCTTGCTCTCAGATACCTTAACCTGAGGTTGACTCAAATCACTCCTGCCCCGACTTAAAACATGGGCTAAACGCAAACAAAAAAGCATGCGCCAGTCATTAAATGCTAAATTATTTGCAAGTTTTCCCAGTTTTCCAGTGTGTCCCAGCAATAAAGTCGCTAGGCGAGCCTGATCATTTTTAGAAAACCCCGGCATATCAGCATACCCAGCAATATATGCCGAATGTTTGTGATACCCATTGTGAGAAATTGAGAGACCTATCTCGTGTAAATTAGCCGCCCATTGCAATAAAGCAATATTGTCAGACCTACTCTCTGCATTTGATTCAGGTAGTTGTGATAAAAATTCAGCAGACAACTTGCTGACCCTTCCAGCCTGCTCACGATCTACCGCATAGCGCTGCATAAACTGCTCAACCGTTACATAGCGCATATCATGATGCTGCGAACGACCCAATAAATCATAGAGCACACCAAGCCTTAGGGCGGCATCAGTTACCTCCATGCTATCAATATTCAATTCATCAAATACCGCTAACATAATTGCCAAACCGCCTGGCCAAACTGATCTTCGATCATCCTTTAAGCCAATTAATTCGACTTCATTCACATGCTCGTACCTGAGCAAATACTTCTTCAAGTTTTTTAATCCTTCGCGCGTAATCAAACCACTTGCACCATTGATACGACCCATACTTAGACTATCGCCATACCCACCAAGCTGATTGTCGGCAATCAACTCGGCAAGTGCACGAGCTGTTCCCGAGGATCCTATAACTTGATCCCAACCACTTTTCAAATATGCGCCTGAAATAACTTGTATCTCGCGGCGAGCTGCTAACTCTGCCTCTTTGAATGCATGGGCATCAATATTGCCTTTGGGGAAGAACCGCATGCTATGAGATACACAGCCGATATAAAGGCTCTCCATTTGCTTTGGCTCATATCCCTTGCCAATAACAAGCTCGGTTGATCCGCCACCAATATCCACAACCAATCTATTACCTGGCACAGACTGCACTTCATGTACAGCTCCTATATAAATTAGACGCGCTTCTTCAACGCCCGCAATAACTTCTATTGGAAAACCCAAAACTTTTTCGGCATCTGCTACAAACTGAGCCGCATTTTTTGCAACCCTCAAAGTATTGGTCGCAACAGCTCTAACATTGGCGGGATTGAATCCACGAATACGCTCGCCAAATCTACGAATTGCTACTAACCCTCTTTGATACGCATCATTCCCAAGAATTTTTTCCTCCGTCAAGCCTGCAGCTAGACGAACTGTTTCCCGTAAAGTATCAATCGGCCTTAATTGAGTACCAGAGGGTGTATCAATAACTTGTGCAACTAAAAGGCGCAAACTATTAGATCCAAGATCAACTGCGGCAACAAGCTCTTGCTCTTGATTAACGACTGATGAATTCACTATGGAAGGCTTTATGAAGAGGTAAGTCTATCCGCAGGGAAGACGAGCTTAAAAGTGCTACCGCTACCCGAAAGACTTTCTATTAATAGCTGCGCTTGGTGACGATTCGCAATATGCTTGACAATTGCTAAACCAAGCCCCGTACCACCAGTCTCACGAGAACGACTACGATCAACCCGATAAAAACGTTCGGTTAATCTTGGCAAATGCTCGGGTGGAATACCTGGCCCGCTATCAGAAACTGAAAAGACTCCTTGCCCATGTTCTGTTACAGACCAACTGACATCGATTTTTCCACTCTCTGGGGTATATCGGACAGCATTTGATACTAAGTTACCAAATGCAGACAACAGCTCACGCTCATCACCCAAAATATTGACTTGATCATCAGCATGAAAATTTAAAGAATGCTTAGACTGCGACAAAGCTTCGGCATCGTTTTTCAACAAGGCAAAAATGGTGCTCATCTGCACCTTTTGATTCGAGGCTGGCAAGGTATTGGCTTCTAAATTTGCCAATGTCAACAAGTCCTCTACGAGGTTCTTCATACGCCTTGCCTGAGTCATCATCATCTCAAGATATTGCTCTTTTTGAGGCTCTTCCAAATCTAAAGTCTGAACGGTTTCTAAAAAACCCATCATGACGGTAAGCGGAGTTCTCATCTCATGAGACACATTGGCGACGAAGTCTCGTCGCATTGCCTCTGCTTTACGTAAATCTGTAACGTCCTGCACAAGCAACAAACGTCGGTTTTCAGCAAATGGAAATGCCTGCAACATTAAGGAAAGATTGGCTGATGGCCCCATTTGCTCTATTAAAAGTGGCTCATCAAACAACCGATCATTTAAGTAACGAATGAACTCTGGTCTTCTAATTAAGTAATTTACTTTTTGTAAGGCGTCACTTTTGAAATTAAGGCCAAAGAAATATTCGGCAATTGAGTTGCACCACTCAATCTGGTCTTGATCATCAAGCATGATGATCCCGTTAGGAGACGCCTGAAATGCCTGTATGAAGCGCTCATGCTGCTTCTCTATATTTCGCACTTGGCCTTTCATATTGCGCACGAGTCTTTCAAGGCGAGAAAAGACTTCTCCCCATAGACCACTTGCAGCAGGTAATGCCTCGACCCTATTTAATAGAATAAATTTCTGAAGTCTTGCCAGATTAAAGTAGGCATATATAAGGGGCACTGATAAAACAGTAAGCCCAGCCACAAAGGCGGCATATTGCCCCCAAAAACCATTGGCAAGCCATGCGAATACGATCGCAACAGCCAAAATAGTTAGAAATCGAGTAATTACAGCCAACATGCCATCATCTTAGAGCATGAGGGGCTTTATTGGGAAAGTGGTGTTTTGGTAATACGGTATCCACTACCCCTGACAGTTTCAATAAACTGATCACAGCCAAATGGCGCCAATGCCGCCCTGAGTCTTTTTACATGAACATCGACAGTTCGCTCCTCGATGTATGCCTCATTACCCCAGACATGATCAAGTAAATTGGCTCTTGAATGAACCCTCTCAGGATTAGCCATCAGAAAATTTAGAAGCCTAAATTCTGTAGGACCCAAAGAAAGATTCTTCATCTCTTGATCTGGCCAATTCACAGAAATTCGATGAGTCACTGCATCGAGACTCATGGGCCCCACTACCAAGGGCCCCTCTTCTGGAGTTGCTGAATATCTTCTTAATAAGGCCTTTACTCGGGCAATTAGCTCTTTTGGCGAGAAGGGCTTGGTAACATAATCGTCTGCGCCAGCATCTAGGCCAGCCACCTTATCAGCCTCTTCCCCTTTGGCAGTTAACATCAAGATTGGAATACCGCTGTAATTTTCGTTGGCCCTTAACTCTTTAGCAAGTTGAACGCCAGACTTACCAGGCAACATCCAGTCGAGCACGATTAGATCAGGCACTTGGGTAGCAAGCATAGATATTGCTTCATCAGATTGCATAGCCCTGCTAACAATATAGCCTGCATGCGTCAAATTCACCGCAATCAGTTCAGCGATTGATGGTTCGTCTTCAACAATGAGTATTTGCTGTGCCAACTGACTCTTAAATCCTATTTACTTGCCTCACGAATAAGATCTTCATGCGGCATATGACGCACGTCAGAGCCTTTAGCCACATAGATGACAAATTCAGCAATGTTTTTTGCATGATCGCCAATACGCTCAATAGCCTTTGCTATGGTGAGCATATCCAGACCTGTTGAAATTGTATGGGGGTCTTCCATCATATAGGTTATTAGTTTACGCACAAATGCACGGAACTCTTCATCAATTTGACGATCTTCTTGAACCACCTCAGCAGCCGCAACCGTATCGAGTCGCGCAAATGCATCCAAACTACGCCTCAGGAGTGAAATTGCCATTTGACCAGACAGGCGAATTTCAGCCACGTTGATTTTGCTGTTAACCCCGGATTCAATCAGTCGTTTGGTTCTTTTAGCCACTCGCTCAGCCTCATCACCAGCTCTTTCTAAATTGGTAATTGCTTTAGAAACCGCCATTACTAAACGCAAATCTCTTGCAGTCGGCTGTCTACGGGCAATTAATTCAGTGCAAGCCAAGTCGATCTGAATTTCAAGATCATTTACTAGCTTTTCATTTTCAATAACCACGTTGCAAGTATCTACATCCATTTGAGTAAATGCTCGCATCGCAGTAGCGATTTGAGACTCTACCAATCCGCCCATTTCCAAGAGGCGGCTAGACAAGGAATTTAAATCGGCATCAAATTGTGAGGATAAGTGTTTATCTGGCATAGCAGTCTCCTATTAACCGAATCGACCGGTAATGTAATCTTCAGTTTCTTTGCGCTTTGGCTTGATGAAGATTTCATCAGTCTTACCATATTCAATCAGGCTTCCTAAATACATATACGCCGTATAGTCCGATACGCGTGCCGCTTGCTGCATATTATGAGTAACGATTGCAATAGTGTATTCATTTTTTAGCTCATGAATAAGCTCCTCAACCTTGCCAGTAGATATAGGGTCAAGCGCTGAAGTTGGCTCATCAAGCAATATCACCGAAGGCTTAACGGCTACGCCCCTAGCAATACATAAACGCTGCTGCTGACCACCAGATAAAGATAAACCACTTTGATTTAGCTTATCTTTAACCTCAGACCAGAGGGCAGCCTTGTTCAACGCCCATTCCACTCGCTCATCCATCTCTGAGCGACTAAGCTTTTCATAGAGTCGAACTCCAAAAGCAATGTTTTCATAAATTGACATTGGGAAAGGTGTTGGCTTTTGGAAAACCATACCAATCCTAGAACGCAATAAATTTAAATCTAAACCAGGCTCAAGGATATTTTGACCATAAAAATTAATCTCTCCTTCAGCACGCTGCCCTGGATAAAGGTCATACATTCGATTTAAGGTTCTGAGAAGAGTAGATTTACCGCAGCCGGATGGTCCAATAAATGCAGTTACCTTGCCTTGCTCAATATCAAGGTTTATTTTCTTTAAGCCTTGAAATGAGCCATAGAAGAAATTTAAATTTCTAACCTCAATCGCATTAACGGCCGAATTCTGCGGCTCTTGAATACCAGTGTTCATTCCAGCTCCTTGACCATCAATCTGATTTAAGTCAAACATTGTTCTCATATCACTCATTACGCTTTAACCTTGTCTCGAAAAACCACACGAGCCAAGATATTTAATCCAAGTACGGCGAATGTAATCAACAGCGCCCCACCCCATGCCAAACTTACCCAATTGTCATATGGACTCATTGCAAACTGAAATATCACCACTGGCAAGTTCGCCATTGGCGCATTCATATTTGTTGAGAAAAATTGGTTATTAAGCGCTGTAAATAGAAGTGGTGCAGTTTCGCCGCTTACACGAGCAAGTGCCAGCAAAATTCCAGTCATAACTCCACTTTGCGCAGCTCTCAAGGTGATCATAAAAGCAACCTTCCACTTTGGGGCGCCCAAAGCATAGGCCGCCTCACGCAAGCTACCAGGCACTAAACGCAGCATATTCTCTGTTGTTCTCACAACTACTGGTATTGCAATTAATGCCAATGCGATCGTCCCGGCCCAACCAGAAAAGTGTTTCACCTGGGCCACGACAAAGGCATAAACAAACAATCCAATCACGATCGATGGCGCCGAGAGCATGATGTCAGTAACAAATCTCGTGGTAGCCGCAACTTTACTTCGATCGCCATACTCAGAAAGATAAACTCCAGCCAAAACTCCAATCGGAGTGCTAATTAAAGTACAGCAGCCAATAATCATGAGGCTACCAACAATCGCATTGGCAAGACCGCCGCCATCAGAACCTGGCGCTGGAGTGCTATGAGTAAATAGGGAAAAATCGATAGAAGAAAATCCTTTAATTACCAGCACACCCAAAATCCAAAACAAGAAAACCATTCCCAAGCCCATGGCACTCATTGATAGAGCTAGCCCAATCTTGTTTGCCCTCTTACGACGAGCAAACACCGCAGGATTGATATTGGTAGCCTTGTTCATGATTTAAGGCCTTGTTTCTTTTCCATATTGTTTAGCATCCATTTAGCACATGCCAAAACAATGAAAGTGATAATGAAAAGTGCCAGCCCTAATGCAAATAGTGAGGACAAATGATTGCCGGCCTCAGCTTCGCCAAACTCATTAGCAAGTGTTGAGGCAATTGAGGTTCCTGGGGCAAATAATGATGCAGATAGACGTTGCGAATTTCCAATTACAAATGTAACCGCCATTGTTTCGCCAAGGGCCCTACCCAAACCAAGCATCACACCACCAATAACGCCAGCCTTTGTATAAGGTAGCACAACGTTTTTAACCACTTCCCACGTAGTACATCCTATTCCATATGCAGACTCTTTAAGCACTGGGGGGACAATTTCAAATACATCGCGCATTACCGATGAAATGAAAGGCAGAATCATCATTGCAAGAATTAATCCGGCACATAAGACGCCAATTCCATTGAAAGCGCCGGAAAATAAAATGCCTAAACCAGGAATTTTTCCAAGTGTTGCAGCTAATGCAGGCTCAATGTATTCAGCAAATAAAGGAGCAAAGATGAAAAGTCCAAACATGCCATAAATAATGGAAGGCACAGCAGCTAGAAGCTCCACAGCTGTTCCCAAAGGCCTGCGTAATGGACCGGGACACAACTCTGTTAAGAAAACAGCAATTCCGAAACTCAGTGGAACAGCAATTAATAGCGCAATCAGAGAGGTTACAAGGGTGCCATAAATAGCAATTAAGCCGCCGAATTCACCATTCACAATATCCCACTCTTGGGTGAAGAAAAATGCGGGGCCAAAGGTATGCAGAGCCGGCCAGGCATTAATTACTAATGAAATAATGATCCCTAGCAAAGCGATTAGGACGCTACATGCAAAAAACTGGGTGACGCGGTGAAACAGAAAATCCTGAATCCTTTGGATTCTGGCGATTTTCAGCGCCTGTGCAGTAGGTGCAGAATGTTGCCGGGCGCTATCGTTCATATTGATTGGGGCTTATTGATCTAGCGACCCCACCTCAGTAGAGTCGCCTTATTTGATCAAATAGACATAAGTTCAAAATTACTTTGTTGCGATCTTTGTGAATACATTCTTGCGAATGAAATCTGTTGTTTTATCAGGCATAGGAACGTAGTCCAAATCTTCAGCCATCTTCTTTCCCTCCTTGAAAGCAAAATCAAAGAACTTAATGACCTCAGCGACATTAGTCTTGTTTTCAGGATTTTTGTAGATCAAGATAAATGAGGCTCCCGTAATTGGCCATGACTTTGCGCCTGGGGCATTTGTGATGAAAGTTCCCATGCCTGGAACAGCTGACCAATCTGTACTTGCAGCTGCAGCAGAGAATGTTAAGTCATCCGGAGCTACAAATTGACCATCTTTATTCTTTAGAGAAATAAAGGTCATCTTATTTTTCTTGGCATATGCATACTCAACATAACCAATTGCATTTTTTACTCTGGTCACATTTGCAGCAACACCTTCATTACCTTTGCCACCGACCGTGGAAGCTGCAGGCCACTTTACTGATGCGCCAGAGCCAACAGAATCCTTAAATAATGAACTTGTTTTTGCTAGATAGTCTGTAAAGATTGCTGTAGTTCCAGAGCCATCAGCTCGCACCACAACAGTAATAGGGCCAGATGGAATCTTGACGCCTGGATTCATAATGGCAATACGCTTATCACCCCAATCTGAGATTACACCCTGGAAAATATCTGCCAAAGTAGGGCCATCTAATTTGATTTCTCCAGGCTTTACCCCATCGACGTTAATCACAGGGACAACACCACCAATAATGGCTGGGAACTGAACTAGGCCATCAGCCTCTAGATCAGAAAACTTCACAGGATTGTCTGTTGCGCCAAAGTCCACCGTCTTGGCTTTGATCTGCTTAATACCACCTGATGAACCAATCGATTGGTAATTTAAATTTGAACCGGTTTTTGCTTTAAATGCTTCTGCCCACTTAGCATATATTGGGTACGGGAAGGTAGCGCCTGCACCAGTCATATCGACTGCGAAAGCTGCTGGAGCAAGTGAAATAGCGCCTATTGCAAGGGCTTTTTTCAAGAAAGATTTCATTAAACCGGTCCTTAAAATATGCGCGTTAGCGCGATATCAGAACGATAAAACTCCAATATGACAGTTTTATGACATCCCAAATACGGGGCTCTAGACCCTATAAATTCGTATTTGCGACCTACATTTGAGCTGGTCAATAAAAAACCACCCGAAGGTGGTTTTCAAATTACTGCCTTTCCCCTGGAATTAGTTTGTGGGAATGGTTAGTAATGGTTGATTCAATTTGGTGTATTTGATGTCTTTGGCATTCACATCCATTTTTTTGAAGTCAAATACATAGACGTTGGTGTTCTCATACATCTTAACCATATAGGTCATATTTTTATTATTTGCCGTGACACTCCATTCCGTTACCTCAAACCCACCGATACCACCTCCATAGGGATTTGTTGCTGGCAAAGTGACAGAGCCAGGTGGAATATCAAAACTACCTAAGATATGCCAAGCTGCCGCGTTCATTTGAGCGGTGCTGTAGTTAGTTGGTACTGAATTTGCTAAGAACAGCGCACGAATAAATCGACTTGGACTCAAATAATCCCCGGGAAGGCCATGTAAGCCAGAGCCCGAGCTTGGGGCAGTGAATTTTGCTCCATTAATAACCAGTGGTGGTTTTTCTACTTTAGAAAGGTTTAGATAATTACCGACACTATTAAGGTGATCTTGAAACGGAGGATCGTTAGTCATCACACCAATAGGGTTATCGGTAATTTGTAACTCACCTTTGATGTACTCAACCGCAATACTTTTGCCGTTGGCATCATGAAAGGTGTAGTGAACCAATGGCGTGTTGTTGCCATACTGAGCGATCTTTGCGCCATTAACTTTAATTTTTCTTAGACCCGCCTTCACCTCGTCAACTGTTGCGAAATTTGTTAAGGCATAAGTAAGTACCTGCAAAGAGCTAATGCTTTCCGCGGAATTTGCTGCAGTTACCGCTTGATATTCCGAGCTATTAGGCAGATTGAGCATGCCGGCAATAAGGCCTTTTTCATTCATGCCATCAACCAACTCTGGCAAGCCCATTGGGTTCATTCCAACAGCGGCGTATTTGGCAGTCCAACCCATTCCTGAACCATACTTGCCATCAACACCAATACCTTTGGCAACATAATTTCTTGGAATAGAAGTTAATTCTGATTTGAGAGGCAGCCCAAATTCCATAGTGCGGCCATATACATAACCACCATCATTACCTCTTAGAAGAAAACTGGTACACGCATAACTAAGCGTTGGCGCAAAAGTTAGAGAAACTGATAACAAAGCAACCAAGGCCCTTATTAATAGTCCATATCTCATAAATCAACCTTTCAATAAACATGATCTAAGAAAAAATACATCATTTCAAAAACTACTATTGCTATATGACTTGTAATACCTTGCTTAAGGAAGCTCCTTGATAATTCGGCTTTTCGCCAATTTCTTCAAATGGATGCCCTTGTCGATTTACCCAAAATACATCAAAGCCATACCATTTTGCCGCCAGTGCATCCCAAGCATTACTAGATACAAATAATATTTCTTTCTTTTGCACTGGAAATGCTTTGAGCAAAAGCTCGTATGCCTGTGGAGCAGTTTTAAATAGTCGGACATCTTCAATCGTCACCACTTTATCTAAATATGGTTTTAAACCATTGCTCTCAACTACAGTTGCAAGCATTTCTCGACTGCCATTCGACAATATCGCAGTCGCAATTCCTCTATTTTTGATTACTTGCAATACGCTGAGACTATCTTCGAATCCTGTTAGCTTGGCATATTGATCCATGAGTCGTTTTTCATATTCAGGAGTAAGACTTAGGTCCATGCGCTTACAAACATAACGTAATGAACGAATTGTTAACTCCCAAAATGGCAGGTAGTGTTTGCTACCGCTTGGATTGGGATCGCTCATCGTCACTAAACGGGTGTATTCAATTTGACGATCGCGCCACATCAAAGCTAAGTCTTGACCATGTCCAGGAAATAACTCTTCTGCTAACTGCCCCATGGAATACACATCAAATAATGTTCCATAAGCATCAAAAGCAATTAATTTGTACACGTTATGTCTCCTGCATTTTATGAATATCTATTGTCCTTTAAAAACACAAAACCCTCACCATTGCTGATGAGGGTTTTGACTGAAAGAAAGTCTTAAGTAATGTCTCTACAACTTAATCTTCTTTAATATTTTTTTCCTTAATAATTTTTCCCCAAGTTGTAGACTCTTTGGCAATAAATTTTGCCAAATCCTCTCTACTCATAGGCGCAGGACTAAAGTTATGCTCCCCCAACGCAGCGATCACCTCTTTATCTTTTAGAGTCTTAACTAGTGCTTTATTCCAACCATCCAAAATAGGTGTCGGGGTTTTTCCTGGTGCCATGAAGGAATACCAGTTTGTTGAGTCAAATCCTGGATATCCAGACTCAGCAATTGTAGGAACTTTTGGATAAAACGGGGAACGCTTTGCACTCGTCACTGCCAATGGAATCAACTTGCCCTCTTTAATAAATGGACCAGCAGTAGACGGTGAAGAAAAATAAGCAGAAACGCGACCAGCAAGCAAATCAACCATTGCTGGATTTCCACCCTTGTAAGGAACATGAACTACATCAATCCCTGCAACACCATCAAAGAGTTCGCCCTGTAAATGTGAGGCCGAACCATTCCCAGTGGAAGCAAAGGTGAGCTTTCCTGGCTCTTTTTTTGCTAGCGCCACATATTCTTTTAGGTTCTTGACCCCCAGAGAGCTTGGTACAACCAAGATATTTGGAAACATCAGGCCCATTGTGAGTGGCGCCAAATCATTAAAGGGGTCATATGAAACCTTCATCATATGAGGCGCAATTGTCAGCGGGCCAATTGATCCAAGCAAAATCATGGATCCATCAGTGGGCCCATTTGCCACAGCAGCATGAGCAATATTGCCTCCTGCACCAGGTTTGTTATCAACTACAACTGCCTGTCCAATATTTTCTGCAAGTTTTTTTGCAATCACTCTAGCGGCTGTATCTGCTGAACCACCAGCCGCAAATCCCACCACCATAGTTACCGTCTTTTTTGGCGGGAATTCTTGAGCCATCAACGAAGCGGGTAGCAGGAGGCCAACTAGAGCCAACTGAAAGAATTTTTTTAAGCTAAACATTTTTGTCCTTCTTTGGTTACCAAGGCAATGCTGGCAATACAGGCTTTAATCCTGCTTTCTGAATAGTGGGCGCAGCCTTAGGGGATGCCAGAAATGCAATGAGATCCCTAGAAGCATTTAGGTTTGCAACATTGCTAGTAATGCCTGCGGAGAATAAAACGGTTTGCTGAATCTCGGGAGGAATCTCTCCAATGAAATCAATTCCTGAAATTGGAATTAACTCACTAACTTGCTGAAATCCTAATTCAGCATCACCTCTTGCCACTACGGTGCCAACTCGTTCGCTGTATATCTTTTTAGCAGTCTTACTCATTTGCTCAGCAATCCCCAATTTAGGAAATAGCTCAGTGGATAAATAAGTTCCACTTGCACTAGCTGAGTAAGCGACAGATTTTGCGTTGAGTAAGGCTTGCTTTAGGGCCGGAACCGTACTGATGTCTGGCTTAGGAGCGCCTGCCTTAACGGCAGCACCAATAACAGAAGCTACTAGGTCAACGCGAGTGCCTGGCTGTACTGCACCACTTTTAATAAAGCCATCCAAAGATGGTGATGCCAAAATCAAGACATCAAACTTTTCATCGCGAGCAAGTCTAGATGGAATTGAATCCGGTGCCGTGCCCATAGATGAGCCATAAGAAATAATTACTTTGTTGGGTGATTGCTTCTCATACTCGGGTACTAAAGCCTTTAATGCTTCGGCAAATGCGCCTGAAGTAATTACTTGGATGTCTGCAGCTAGGGCAGAGCTCGCAATAAGAATCCCAAGTAAAAGGCCAACTATTCCTCGTTTAAATAATTGAATCAATTGATGTCTCCTGAGCAAAATTTAAAAAACGATTTATTTTCAAATAAGGCATTTAATTTGTAAATTGCAATATTTGATATTATTGTTGCATGAAACGCATCAATTTTGATTTTCAGCAACTCATTGCTTTTGTTGCAGTTGCTGAGCGCAATAGCTTTAAATTGGCTGCCGAAGCGATTGATTTATCGACCCCAGCGCTTTCAAGGCGCATCGAGAAGCTAGAGTCAACTCTAGGTGTTCGCCTCTTTAATAGAACAACCAGGGAAGTCAAGCTCACACCTGTTGGACGATCCTTTCTAGAACGCGTGCAAGTTACCTTAGGGCAGCTAGAAGAAACGGCATTAAATATTGGCGATATTGCCGACCTTTACATTGGCCAAATAACGATTGCCTGCATACCCTCAACAATAGATAGCCTTCTTACAAAACCGATTGAACGTCTACTTAAAAACTATCCAAAGATCAAAGTAAAAATTTTGGATGGTTCGGAATCGTCTGTGATTGAAAACGTAAGAAATGGGAAGGCTGACTTTGGACTTGGATTTTTGAGTAGCCCTATCCCAGGAATTATTTTTGAAAAGATTCAAAATGACATCTTTGTGGCATTAACTAAACTGACCGATCCGCTAGCTATTCACGACAAACTAGAATGGGATCAGCTAAATGGTCAACGCTTGATTACCATAGGACAAGAAAGCGGAAATCGTCAGGTATTGAATACCCAATTGCTAGATAAAGACTTAAGCAGCTCGATATGTATCGAAGCGAATCGCGTATCATCGCTACCCAATCTCGTGAGCGCGGGTTTTGGCATTGGAATTATCCCCCTGCTCTCCTTTAACCAAAAGAATCATTCGGACCTTAAGACTATTCCATTGATAAATCCTGTCTTAAGCAGAGGTATTGGTGTGATAACAGCCCACGGCGGAAAATTATCCCCCGTTGCAGATCTTCTGCTCGGAAAAATTAAGAATTCCTAATTAACGACCATCTTAGATTCTTTAACCAGTACAGCATTCGAATCCATCTCCGTTTTGACCATTTGATCAAATTTAGTGGGACTCATTATCATGGCGTCTGCACCGAGCTTATTTAATTGAGAGAGTATTTGCGGGTCTTTCATGACAGCAACAATGCTTTGATTCATATGATCTATGATTTTTCTCGGAGTCTTTGAAGGGGCAAAGAGCCCCACCCAAAATACATAAGATGAATTGGGCACCCCCGCCTCGGCAGTGGTAGGCACTGCGGGAAGAACAGGCGATCTTTTATCAGTTCCAACAGCTAATGCCTGCAACTTACCTTCTTTAATTAAAGGCAAAGCAGATACTATGGGAGAAAAAAACCAATCAACTCTTCCGGCCATGGTATCCGTAATGGCATCTGGGGTCCCTTTGTAGGGTATATGGTTTGCATTGAGCTTGGCAGCCATTTTAAATTTTTCGGCATTCATATGAGTTGCAGATCCATTGCCAGCAGATGCATAGTTTTTAAGTCCTGGAGTCGCTTGAACTTTAGTGACCAAATCTTTTACCGATTGATACCCTGAATCAGGAGAAGTAACCATCACGTTAGGCAACTCCACCAACGAAGTCACGCCCGAGAAATCCCTCAGAGTGTCGTAAGGAAGATTGGTATAAAGCGATGGATTTACCGTATGCCCAGATGAAGTAATTAAAAATGTATACCCATTTGGCTCGGCTTTGGCCACAATAGCCGCGCCGATAGTACCTCCGGCCCCAGGTTTATTTTCAACAAAAATTGATGTCTCAAGATTCTCGGCTAATTTATTTGCCAGCAACCGAGCCACTACATCCGTACCGCTTCCAGCGGTGAAGGGGACGATAAAACGTATTGTTTGTGCTTTAGGCCATGAAGTTTGAGAAAAGGACGCATTCACACCTAAGAATAAAAATGCAAGAAAAAAGATAATTTTTAGTGATCTCATGATTGATATTTTTATTCCATAGTTAAAGAAAATTATGGCGACGCCATGACCAATACAACCTTTGCAATTTGACTACCAAGATTCTTGAGCTGCCTTTTCTCCCCTATTAAAAAAACACAGGAGTCATGCGGACCCAAAATGGCTTCTGATTTTTCACCTGTAACAGATTCACAAATAACCGTTACCTCACCCTCAACAACAAAATAAATTTTTTCAACATCCGAGGCATCTAAACCAGTCTGGCCGCCAGGCTCAATGACGCTCATACCCATCCACATTTGATGACAAGAACTTGCTTCCTTACCCTGCAGACGCAAACAAGTCATATTGTCGTGATTATTAGCTTGATAAGGTTTGGCTTGGTCAATACGGGTAATGTGCATGATTTCTCCGGTCAAGCATCTAGAGCTATAACTTAAATACAACCCTGTTTTGCGAACCGCCTAAAACTAGCTTATAAGCCTTAAGCGCATCTTCAAGATCAAATACTTGGTCAACCTTAAAAGGCTTCAGTTTGTTAGATTCAAATCCATCACGCATTAAGTTCAGGAGCTTTGTTGATTCAATGCAGTCCAATGCTAAGGTATCAATACCTACATACGTGTGCATTCCGCGATAGAAAGTAAAAATATCAAATGGAACGGCGCGATCTTGAGTCGCAATAAAAATTTGTGTTCCACCTTTAGCCAAAGATTTGTTTGCAGCCTCAAAATAGGGGCTACCTACTGTATTAAAAATAATATCGGCACCTTTGCCATTACTCAATTTCATTATTTTCTGAGCAATCTCATCTGGCTCAGATTCCTTTGAATTGACCACATTCACCATTGAGCAGGCAAATGTTTCATATACCTCTGAGCGCTGAACGGCAATAACATTAGCGCCATTCATGGCTGCAATTTGTACTGCAGCTTGCCCAACCTTACCGTTTGCTCCCATTACCACTACTGTTTGACCAGACTTTGGCATACCGCTTCTTCTAAATCCCTCGTAAGCAGTAACAAAAGGCACGCCTACAGAGCCAGCTTCTTCAAAGCTCAAATTGATTGGCTTTTCATGCAAAGCCAATACTGGCAATACCAACCACCCAGCATGAGAACCATTTTGCGTAATCCCAACATCACCACCCGAACCCCATACCTCCTTCCCTAACCACTCAGGGGGTCCATCAACAACAACCCCTGAAAAATCCCGTCCTGGTATACGAGGAAAAACTGCTTTAGGCATGATGCCAAGAGCGGCCTTGACATCACTTGGATTAACGCCAGCGCTGTAGACCCGAACTAAAGCTTCTCCGTTTTTTAAATTTGGGGTCGACTGACCCTCAATAGCGATAAGCAGATCGTCAATGGTTGAGGCCTTATTATTGAGACGTATGGCACGCAAGTCTTTTTTAACAGTTGTCATAATCTTCCAAATAACATCCAAGTTTCTAGATCACTAAAGATGACGACCACCATCAGTCACTATTCGAGTTCCTGTTGAGAAACGTAATCTTGTAGCGCATGCCTCAATTGCTGAGGCCACATCATCGGGGGTACCAATTCGTCTAAGTGGAGTTGTTGCAGCGGTTTTATCATTGAAGTCTGCGCCACGTCCAGGGACAAAGCTCGAATCCACAACCCCTGGAGAAACACATAAAACGCGAATTGTAGGGGCCAATACTTTTGCCAAAGACTCGCTGACTATATCAAGACTAGCTTTTGCAGCAACATAAGCCAGATTACTACCGGTTCCGGTAAAACCGGCAATCGACGAAACATTAACAATCAAACCGTCTCCACTTGCCTTGAGTAATTGCTGAAATGTTCTGATCGATGCAAATACACCACGAAAATTTGCTTTTAATATTTCATCTATTAGTTCATCAGTTAAAAGATCCAAGTTTCCTGCCGGCACGGGTTTTGTAAAGCCAGCAGAATTTACTAAAATGTCGCATTTCCCTAGACGACTTTCTACCTCGCGCGCAGCCTCAACCAGACTTGGCGAATCAGTAATGGATGCGTTCAAGCAAAAATGTTTACCAGGAGGCAACTCTTTAATTTGCTCGACTCCTTTTTGAATAGAATTACGCCCAATTAGCACACATGTTGCACCCAGATTTGCCAAACGCTTGGCAGTAGCAAATCCTACAGCCCCATTGCCACCAATAATGACGGCAACCTTTCCATTTAAATCATCAACCGATTGAAAAGTACTCATAATTCTCCTAAGGAATGGGTGGGGCCGGGAAAATCATCTCCCCAGCCTGCAATACAAAAGCATGATTCAACTTACAGATACCCGTCTTCTCATCCGTAAGATAGTTTCCAACGAGTTGCTTCGATACTCCGAAGACTGGATCACTTTCTAAGTTTTTATCTGTGGCGTCAAATACCTGAGTAATTAAAACTTTATAGCCTGGCTTTGAAATCATAAAATGGATATGAGCAGGTCGATTGGGATGTCGCTTTTGTGCGCGCAGTAACTCACCACAGGGTCCATCAGTTGGGACTGGATATCCAGCAGGACGAATGGTTCTAAAGAAAAACTCCCCGTGTTCATTTGTCTCAAATCTACCTCGTAAGTTCATATCAATTTGGTTCTCATCTTGATTCTCATAAAAACCAACAGGCGAGGAATGCCATACATCAACAATTGCAGAGGAAATTGGATTTTTATCCTCATCTAAAATTAATCCACGGACCTCCATTAGCTGCCCACCTAAATCAGTGCGCGAAATACTCTCTCCCCAAGCGCATAAAGGTGCATTTTTACGCCAAAATGGACCCAACAAGGCTGCATATGAGCCGCCATCTAAGTCAAGATTGTTAATCGTAGATACCAATGAAGAAACGCCCAAGATATCTGCGGCAAGCACCACCTCATTTGTATTTTTTCCTGTTGCCTGACCAATGTCGACAAGAAATTGGAGTGCCCGCTCAAATTCTTTCTCTGTAAGCTGATTTTCCAAAACAAACTGATGCAAATGTTTGGTCAAAGAAACGACTAGCGTTTTTAGACGCTGATCCTCGGTACTCTGCATTGCCGCGGTGGCAATGTCCAAAATTGACTCTGGACTTGTGATAAGCGTCATATTTCAACTCCAGTATTTCCTATGCTCTTTGACTCACCAAAAAGATTAAGCATAAGATTTAGCACCTAAGAATTCATTCATATTTATAAAATTGCGTTTTCTTTACTTGCCGATTTTTTTCATAACATCATAAAGTGCATTTTGCCCCTCAAAACCGATGCCAGGCCTCTCAGACAAATTAATTTTTCCATTACGAATTTGGGAATCATCTGCAAAACCTGCAAAAACTCCAAACGTGCCTGGATAGGCTTCACACCCACCCAATCCAAATCCAGCCACTATGGCCAAAGTCATTAAATTTCCTCCATGAGGAAAGATGGAGTGCCGTCCCCATCCTCGATCGCCAAGCATTTTCAGCGTTCTACTAAACTGCACAATTCCATAAGACTGAGGCACATCAATCTGAATGATGTCGCGATCTTTGCGAAGATTTCCAAAATGAACTAGATTGCGTATGTCTTGTGTTGAAAAAAGATTCTCTCCAGTCCCAATTGGTGATTGGTAAATATCTACAATCTCAGCAAGCAAAGCAAAATCTAAAGGGTCCGTTGGCTCTTCAAACCAACGCAAGTTATATGGCTGCAATACTTTTGCATAGGCAAGCGCGCGCTCTGGCGTTAAACCTGCATTTGCATCAACTGCTAAATGCTGCCCTCCACCAACAATCTTTAACGATGCCTCTAGCCGGGCAATATCTTCCTCAATCGAGGCCCCGCCCACCTTAATCTTCATGGTTGTATAGCCTTCATCAAGACGGCTTTTAATTTCATCTAACAACTCAGGAATACCTTTATTAGGGACATACCACCCGCCTCCTACATAACAAGGAATTTCTTTTTGCACTTTGCCATCAGAAAACCGATTGGCTAGAGTCACATGCAATGGACAATCTTCAATTTTTGCAACCGCATCCCAAATAGCGACCTCAATCGTGCCTATAGCCACCGATCGCTCGGTATGACCGCCTGGCTTTTCACGCTGCATCATGCAGGCTAAAATTTTTTCGGGATCTAAATTATTGCCGACATCATTCAATAGGGTCTCTGGGTCGGCTTTCATAATTCGAGGGATGAGACGGTCACGCATTTGCGCACCACATGCGTATCGCCCTGTTGAATTAAAAGAAAAGCCTACCACGGGCCTTCCATTGCGTACCACATCAGTTGTTACCGCAACTACTGATGTAGTCATCTCACTAAAATCAAATACTGCATTACGGATACTTGAATTTAGGGGTACTGAGTGCTCTCGAATATCAACGATTCTCACGGGTCTCTTTCTGAATCTTTAGTCAATTCGAATGTTTGCTTGTTTTATCACTTGAGCCCATTTGGGAATCTCAGCGTTTAAGATCTTTTCATAGCGCGCGCCGACTACAAAAGATGGATCGATTCCTAGATTAACGAGTCTTTGATTTACATCTGGTCGTTTAACTGCTTCAGCAATGGATTTGGCAAGTTTTTCCACAACATCATTAGGGGTGCCTGTAGGCGTCATTACACCCCAATAGCCAATCACCGTTGCTTGCGCAAGACCCAACTCAGATAGCGTGGGAATGTTAGGTAATGCAGGTGAACGACTATCTCCTGTAACCGCTAAGGCGATCAATTGACCGGACTTAATATACTGAGCTACTGGACCAATACTACTAAACATCATGGGCACTTGACCCCCTAGTAAATCCACTACAGCTGGTCCAGTACCCTTATATGGGACATGAACAATATCAACACGAGCAACTTGTTTAAATAACTCACCAGCCAAATGCGTCATTGTTCCATTACCACCAGAAGCATAGTTTAAAGTTCCAGGCTTGCTCTTGGCTAAGGCAATTAAACTCTTTAAATCACGAACTGGTACTGATGCGTTCACAACAATGACTGACGCAGCTGTCCCAACAAGGGCTACCGGCATTAAATCCTTGAGGGTGTCGTATGGTAAAGCTGGAAATAAACTCGGGTTACTAATCAGCGCTTGATCAGCCATGAGGAGCGTATAGCCATCTGCTGGTGCTTTTGCAACTACATCAGTTGCAATCGAACTACCACCACCGCCACGATTTTCCACCACCACTTGCTTGCCCAATATTTCAGTTAACTGGGGCGCTAAAGTGCGCGCAACTCCATCCGTCAATCCACCCGGCGCGTACCCCACCATCAAGCGAATAGATTTGTCAGGATATCCCTGAGCACTCACAAATTGAATCGTGCCCAGAAAAAATATGGTGCAGAGACTGAAAACTTGGCGCAAAAGTAGTTTCATGATTTGCCCTAAAAATGTTTCTTGATCTCAGGATCAAATTTTCCATCAATTAACACAAATAACATTTTGCATGGCTTGCCTGAACGGTTGCTCCAAGCATGATTAGTGCCCCTCTCCACTAAGAAATCACCTTGCTTCATGAGACGTTCTTCCTTGTCGAGTACTAAATAAATCTCTCCCTCAAGGACAACCGCGTAATCAACTGTTTCCGTACGATGCATGAGCGGATGAGAGCCAGGTTGATAAGTTGATGCCTTATTTGTGCCCATAGAACTAAAGACACTTTTTGCACCATCGTGAGCCAATTTGTGTAGCCATTCACCTTCAGGACCAAATTCAATAATTCTCACAACAGTGCCATTTTTAGGCGGCTCTAATTGCAATGGACGAGAAGTGGTATCTACATCATTATCAATCGGGACGGGGGTCGTATCGGTATGCCATAAATCCGTTAAATAAAATCCCACTCTTAAAGGATTGGTATGCACTGATGGAGCTGCGCCATCGTGTGTAACGATTGCATTTCCATCAGCATCGTGCCCTGTGACAATTCGACGAACATAACCTTTTGGGTGATTCATCAACACCTCTACGAGTTAGTTTTCTTAAGACCAAGCATTTCACGCGTCTCATTTGATGACGCTAATTCACCACCCATATCTTTAATAATCCGATGGGCGCGCTCTACCAACTGAGCATTACTCTCGCAAAGGACGCCTTTTTCCAGATAAATGTTATCTTCCATGCCAACACGAACGTGCCCACCATATAGCCATGCCTGCGCAACGATTGGGAATTCAGCACGACTAATACCGAATGCAGCCCACTTAGCACCTAATGGCAATTGATCTCGCATATATAGCAAAGTTGCTGGATCAGTATTTAAACCGTACTTAACGCCCATCACAAATGTGTACAAACCAGGCCCTTCAAGCGTCCCATCCTTAATTAAATCTTTTGCTAAATTCAGATCGCCCGTATCAAAAATCTCTAACTCAGGCATGACACCGGCATCACGAATAACCTTTGCCATCTTGCGAACATTAGAGGGTGTATTCATCACTACATCTGGACCGGAATTCATGGTGTTTAAGTCAAGCGAGCAAATATCAGGTCTGAGTTTTGCAACGTGCTCAACGCGCTTTAATGGATCACATAAGGTTGTGCCCGGGGCAAATAACTTAGGGTCGCCTTCAGTTGGAACATATCTTCCACCAGGACCAGTTGTTAAGTTAATTACGAGCTCTTTATTATGCTTTTGGATTAATTGAATCACCTCGGCATAGTGATCTATCTCCATTGATGGTTTACCGGTATCTGGATGACGCACATGAATATGTACTACTGCCGCTCCAGCATCTGCGGCGCCCAAGCAAGAATCAGCAATTTGTTGCGGCGTTATAGGCAAATAAGGGGTCATCTCCGGTTTTGTTAAATTACCAGTAACCGCACATGTCAAAATTGTTTTGCTCATCGTATCTCCATTTGTTAAAGTGATTTGAAATTAATTAAAAAATGACCAAAAAATTACGGCCTCATTCGAGTAATACAACTGCTTTGCGCTTGCTGGATATTGCAGAGGTTTTGTTCTCTGAGCATGGCTATGCCGTGACTACAGTGCGAGACATTGCTGCTCGAGCAAAAGTAAATCAAGCACTGATTAACTACCACTTTCAAAATAAAAAGGGGTTGTTTAATGCAGTATTTGAGCGGCGCGCAAGCATCATCCTTGAAGAGCGAAATTCTTTGTTGAATGAAGCCAAAGCAAGGGCAAAAAATAAACCGGTACCACTTCGTGAATTGATATATGCATTTATTTACCCCCCATTGCGCATGGCAAGTGAAGATAAGGGTGGCAAAAGCTTTGTTAAGCTGCAAGCTCGACTTCATAACGAACCCAAAAGCATTGAGAATGCACTGAGATCTAAGTTGTATGACAAAACCAGCTTACGCTTCATGGATGAGTTAAAGCTAACTCTTCCAAAATTAAGCGAAGAGTCTATTTCCTGGCGATTGATTTTTGTCATGGGTCTATATTTATATGTAGCCTCTAATACTGGCCGTATCGAGGTAATCTCAAAAGGTCGTTGTAAGGGAGGAAACCTTGCGCAAGCTATCCCAGAAATTTTGGATTTTTGCGAACAAGGCTTTCTAGCTCCGCCTACTCAACCTTAGCTCCAACCGCCTTCACAATCTGCGCCCAACGGTTTACCTCTTCCGTCATATATTCGTTTGCTTGCTGAAGGTTGCCTCCCATCACTACCAATCCTGCCTTATCCATTTGCTCTCTTACATCCGGCATCTGTAAGACGACATTTACCGCCTGATTCATCTTTAAAAGAATATCGTTTGGCGTTTTAATTGGCGCCATCATTGCTGACCATGTGTAGTCCTTAATTTGCGGATAACCCAACTCAACCAATGTAGGAACCTCAGGTAGATTTGGAGAGCGTTTGTCGCTTGAGATCGCCAAAATACGAACCTTCCCCTGCTTAGAGAATTGATAAACGCCAGCCACCGCAGTACAAGCTATTGGTGTTTCACCACCAACAACCGCCAATGATGCGGGGCCTGCGCCTTTATAGGGTATATGACTGATATCCAACTTCCATTGCACACGAAAGAGATTCTCACATGTAAGGTGCGGCGTTGTTCCGTAACCGGGACTGGAATAAGACAATTTGTTTTTAGCTGCGTACTCCCTCAACTCAGCTAAGGTTTTAACTGGAACCGCTTCATTCACACTTATGACATTTGCTTGAGTTGATGCAAAAATGACCGGGACAAAATTCTTTTCTGGAATATAACCAGCAGCAGCACCATACAAAGCTGGATTTACAGCAAAAGCAGCAGAGTTAAATAAGAAGGTATATCCATCGGGAGATGAATTTGCAACAACTTGTGCGGCCACATTACCGCCAGCACCAGCCTTATTCTCAATAATTATCGATTGCTTAAGAAGATCTCCTAATTTTGGAGCAATAATCCGAGCAGTCATATCCGTTGGGCCTCCAGGCGGAAAACCCACAATCAGTTTAATTGGTTTATCTGGATAAACAGCCCAAACAGCTGTAGCCATAAGGGTGAGGCTCCCAATCAAACCAAACCCCAAGAATTTCCTAATTAAATTATTGACTTTAAAAGCGGGAATGTACATTTTGTCTCCAATCCACCTATAGAAAATTTAAATTTTTATTTGTAATTTATTTATGTATTTATTTAATAGCCAAAGGATTAGTTGGGGATCCAACTGCTCCAGTGATAGGAATTGCAGGCGCGACAAACATGAACTCATAAATGCCATCCGCCGCACAGTCATCAGCAATATCTTTAAGGAAAAAGATTTCGCCCATAGTCATACCCATAATTGGAATGGTGATCCAATGCCATGGCTGATTTATTCCCGCCTCAGATTCATTGGGCCGAACTTCGCATCCCCATGTGTCGCTGGCTAAGGCAGCTAGTTCGGTACGCTGAATCCATTCAAGCGTTTCAAAGGCAAATCCGGGTGCGTCGCCGCCTGGATATCCATCCCAGCTACCAGCTTTTATCTTCTCTTCCATCTGACCAGTGCGCACAATGATGTAATCCCCACGTTTGATTTCTACGCCCTGCGCCTTAGCCGTGTCGTCTAAATCCTTGCAAGTAATCCCGTATCCATCGGGCAAGCATTCCAAACCTTTGGCTCTTGCTACATCAAGCAGCACACCTCTGCCAACCATCTTTGATTTAGTCTTCTCAATGCCGCATTTTGCAGCGCCTGCAGATGAAACTTCCCGACAGTCATACCCGTTGTACATGTAATTTTCATAAAAAACGTGCCCTAGACCATCCCACTGAGTACCGCATTGAAGAGGCATGACAACCATATCATCTGCAGCTCGAATACCCCTCTTATCCAACACGCCAGCATATGCATCAGTACCAGTACGCAACATGGTGTGTACTGGATTAATTCGCCCCATTGAGGGGTATTTGGTTTTTGCGCCCTGAGGACCGTTGCTATCAAAATTAAGCGCCAGTGAAATGACTTTCCCCTTACGAACCAACTGCGCTGCCGCCACAATATCAGCTGGGCTAGTGAAATTCAAAGTTCCAATTTCATCATCCGCGCCCCACTTACCCCAGTTCTTATATTTTTCAGATGCGGCAGCCAAATCTGCGCGTGTAATTTTTTTCATTGTCTCCGTTGCCTTATGTATTAAATAATATTAAACAGTTGTTTAAATTATCAGCGAAAACTCATCATGTCAATAGCCCAATAAATGCCCCCCATTTTTATTAAATAAGGACTCAAATAAATCGCTACTCAATAGATATCCGCACAACTTACTGATTACTGTTGCAGTGCAAGATTTTTCCACTTGCAACCGCTAAAACAAAAGCCACCCCGAAGAGTGGCTTTTTTGGTGGGCGCACCAAAACTTTTAAGTTGATCCTCGCACAAATCAGCAGTTATACAAAGCCCGCTAAATCTATGATCTGTTAGTTACATATCAAACTAACTCGACATTAATACAGGCAATACCATGGTTCTCAAGATATGGCGGGTGCCAGCACCCCTGCTGAAAAAAGGGAAGCCCAATTGACTATGAGCACCCATCACTAGCAAATCAGCACCCTGATCACAAGCATTATTTAAGAGCATATCCATTACCCCAATATCCTCTATTACCATCACATCCGCTCGCGACTTGACGCCATGACATGCCAACTGGGTCGACACCTCCTCGCAAGACTTTTCAGCTCGTTCTATGCTTGAATCAAATGCAAGAATAATTGCCTGCTCACAACTGTTAATCAAGTAAAAAGAATCATTTAGCGCATGTGAAGCTTCAGGTGAGGCATTCCAAGCAATTAAAGGGCGCTTGAATGGGATGGAAAAATCGCCAACATAAGGGATTATTAAAACGGGCCTTCCAGAATTAGCAAGAACCTCTTCCACCAACTCTGGTGGGCAATAAGAATCGCTTGATTCATTGTGTTGCCCCATCACAATTAAATCAAAATATCTAGCATTTTGAGTGAAAACCGCCTGTATTTCAGAGTCACTTCCTCGATTAACATCAACCCACTCACATCGCAAGCCACGTGTCTCTTGCATAAATAATTGTTTACTAGCGTCCCTTGCCGATATGTATTCCTCTGGAGGCCAGTTTGCAATAGAGCCAACTTGCTTGGCCCGAGAACGTTGGCCAAACATACCGACCAATCGAGCGCCATTTGCCTTTGCTAGGGCAACCGCAATTTTTAAACGGGTCTCGGATCGAGGCGATTGATCCAAATGCACCATTAAATTTTTTAACATAATCGCACCATTAGTAGAGTCTTCGTATTAATTATGCGTTGATAGCCCACATTAGATTTGATCCAAATCAAACTGCGATTGGCTTTGTATGGCGCCACGACTTTAAAATAATCTAAGCGGTAATTAATCAAATATCTTCGATTGAACACCACAAAACCCCTATGATCGCAACTTTTGAATCCAAAATTTTGCGCATATTTACAACTAGGATAATTTTTGCCTTCCGCCTTTATTTCACACCCAGACTGCATGCGCCATGAGATGGGTCAGTGCCATCCAGAATGCCCAGAAAGACTTGGCGCGATTAACGATCAGTTATTAATTTCTGGTTACCTAAACTTTATGAACGAATATGATGCCCCGTTGGCATCTATAGAAGAATTATCTCGCGCTCACTCCGCTTTATATGTAAAAGAGTTGATTGCTCAGTCTCCTCAAGAAGGGTATGCCTTAGTTGATCCCGATACTAAGATGAATCCTCACACTTTAAATGCTGCTCTTCGAGCCGCAGGGTCAGCAGTCTTTGCCACTGACCTTGTGCTAAATGGTCAAGCATCAAATGCATTCTGTTGCGTTAGACCCCCAGGACATCATGCGGAACAAAATGCTGCAATGGGATTTTGTTTCTTTAACAATGTTGCCGTTGGCATACGACATGCACTTGATGTTCGTGGAATCGAAAAAATTGCTTTAATTGATTTTGATGTTCACCACGGAAACGGCAGTGAAAATATCTTTAAAGGTGATAGCCGAGTATTAATGTGCTCTATTTTTGAAAAGGATTTATACCCATTTACCGGGGAATATTTGCCAGACCAAAATATGATCAATATTGGCCTACCAACAAGATCCAAAGGTGATGTATTCAGAGAGGCTGTTGAGCAGCACTGGATCCCCGCATTAGAGGCATTTCAACCGCAAATGATCTACATTTCTGCTGGGTTCGATGCCCACAGAGAGGACGATATGGGCAACTTAGGGCTCGTTGAGGCCGACTATGAGTGGGTCACCAAAAAAATTGTAGAGATTGCAAATAAATATTCTGAAGGTCGGATTGTTTCTTGTCTTGAAGGAGGATATGTTCTGAGTCCTCTAGCAAGAAGTGTTGTAGCACACATTAAAGTACTTATAGGGGCGGATTAAATTGGAAAAACATTATTTAGATTCATTATTTAATCCCAGTTCGATATCGATATTCTTTGATCAAAATCTTTCTGATTCCGAAGCTAGATGTCAAAATATTTTTAAAGGGCTCTTTTCCGAAAAACCCTATTCGGGAGCCATTGAGTGGGTTGATGTCAGCGCCCCCGTGGAATTAAATCAACATGAAATTAAGAAAAAAGGGTTAGCTATCATCCCCTTGCCACCCGAGAAGATGATCACTGCTTTAGATTTGGCTGGACGTTTAAAACACCAAGCTGCTGTCTTAATTTCAACTGGCATTGATAAATCTACTAGCGATAGATTAAAAGAAATAGCAAAACATTACGGCACAAGACTATTTGGTCCCAATACCATGGGATTTCAAAGACCCCATCTAAATCTCAATGCTAGCGTTATTGGCGATCTTGCAAGCCCAGGCCCATTGGCGTTAATTGCACAATCAGGAGCACTGACATCCGGAATGTTGGATTGGGCAAAAACAAATGGTGTTGGCTTCTCTTTAGTTGCCTCTGTTGGGCAAAATGCCTCTATTGATGTTGCTGAATTATTAGATTTTTTGGGCAATGATGCAAAAACCCAAAGCATTGTGCTCTACCTTGAGGGTATTACTCACTCAAGAAAATTTATGAGTGCTTTAAGGGCTGCAGCAAATATCAAGCCCGTGATTGTCTTGAAGTCTGGCCATAAACCCGCTGGAAACGAAGCTGCCAAAACACATTGCGGCAATATTGTGGGTGCCGACGCTGCGTTTGATGCCGCCATTCGCCGCGCAGGTGCTGTTCGAGTGAAATCATTCGTTGATTTATTTTCCGCAGCAAAATGCCTCGCCTCCAGTTATCGGCCTGTTGGCAACAAGCTGGCCATCATTACTAATGGCGGCGGTCCCGGTGTCCTTGCTGCCGATCGTATTAGCGAAAACAATTTAGTTTTAGCAAAATTATCCGGTGAATATATTGAAAAAATTAGCGGTGCATTATCTCCCTTGGCATCGCTAGATAACCTCATTGACCTATCAGAGGAGGCTACAGCAGAACAATATTGCACCGCCATAGAAGCCGCAAGCTCTGATAGTGGAATAGATGGAATTCTAACTATCTACTCGCCAAAACCGTCAATTGATGGCCAGGCCATCGCAAATGCAATAGCAAATTTAAAAAAGAAAATTCATAAACCACTTTTAAGCTGTTGGATTGGTGACTCCTCAGTAGTGGAAAGCAGAAGACATTTATCAAATGCAAATATTCCTACGTTTAGAACGCCAGAAGCGGCTGTAGGCGCTTTTGAAAATATTGCTAACTTTTATACAAACCAAAAATTACTTCAACAAACACCGCCGCCACTATCCAAAGCATCTGCACCAGATTTAGATGGGGCGAGATTAATCATTGAGAATGTACTTGCTAGCAGAAGAACTGTTCTTACGGAGATGGAATCTAAGGCCCTACTTTCTGCATTTCATATTCCAATCACGCAAACCATTCTTACTAAAAATCCAAATGAGGCAATGATGGTTGCCAATCAAATTGGCTATCCTGTTGTACTAAAAATTGATTCGGCTGATATAAGTCATAAGTCAGATGTAAATGGGGTGGCACTTAATGTGATGAATGCTATGGGCGTGAGAGATGTATACAACCATATGACTCAAGCAGTATCACATCAAGCACCAAATGCAAAATTGAATGGCGTTACCATCCAAAAAATGCTTCATAGCCAAAATGGTAGAGAAATTTACATCGGTCTTGTAAATGAAGAACCGTTTGGACCCGTGATTGCGTTTGGTGCCGGCGGCACGATGATCGAGTTACTAAACGATCAATCCATGGAACTGCCCCCATTAAATCAATACCTAGCCTCACAACTGATTAATCGATCACGAATCGCCCAGACTTTAGGAGAATGGAGGGGTTCACCCGCCGTTAATGTTGAGGCGATTGAACAAATTCTATTGCGAGTGTCTGAAATGGCTTGCGAACTTCCACAACTTGTTGAAATGGATATCAATCCAATCATTGTGGATCAGAATGGAGCAATCGCTGTAGACGCAAGAATTGTTGTGAGTAACTCGCACTCACACAATCAAAGTCAATTGGGCTTATATGGGCACTTAGCCATTCTTCCATACCCTCACCAGTATGAGCAAACTTATCCACTTAAAGATGGCGGTCAATATCAGATTAGACCGATACATCCTGATGATGCAGAAATGCTAAAAGCATTTTATAAAACCCTCTCCGACGAGACTCGATATTTCCGCTTTATTTCTAATGCACCTGAGCTACCTCCATCAATGGCATCAAAATTTACCTTGATTGATTACGATCGGGAAATGGCCTTGGTTGCATTTACAAAGGAATCAACTCTTTCCGCGGATGGAATTTGGATAGACACGGAAAAAATTATTGGC
Source organism: Polynucleobacter tropicus (assembly GCF_013307225.1). Classification (NCBI taxonomy): domain Bacteria; kingdom Pseudomonadati; phylum Pseudomonadota; class Betaproteobacteria; order Burkholderiales; family Burkholderiaceae; genus Polynucleobacter; species Polynucleobacter tropicus. The sequence goes on from NZ_CP028942.1 coordinate 1,633,136, forward strand.
GTCTCTCGTTACAGCACAAATCCTGACAAAGCTAGTTGCGAGTTTTCATTAGTAGTAGCCGATGACTTTGGCGGTCAAGGGATTGGCTCGCGGCTGATGATTAATATTATGGAAGTAGCTCGCGACAAAGGATTATCGGAGATTGATGGTCTTGTACTATCGAAAAATCCAAGCATGTTAAAGCTAATGCGCAGCCTTGGTTTTACAGTTGAAAATATGGTGGATGACCCAGATTTTAAAGTGGTCAGAAAAAAGCTTTAGTTCACTTTTACTGCAGATCATCCCACTACAGCCAGAGACCAACACAATAAGTTATTAAGTTATTGGCTCGATAGTCATTGCGCGAGCGTAAAAAAGCCACCAATAGGTGGCTTTGTTCTTGCTGAATAAGCTGGAGTGATATTACTCACAGCCAGCCAATATTAGCTAGATTGCTTATGCCAATTCTGCTTTTGCTCAGGGCTCATATTTTCCCATTTAGATCTACGCGCCCTTATCTCAGCTTGCTCGTCCGGGGTTAAGCCATCAAAAAATGCTTTCCGCTCAGCCTTCATTTTTTCTCTTTGTTCGGGAGTCATGGACTGCCACTGCGCTTTCATTTTTTCATGAACAAGTTTTCGATCTTCCGAGCTTAAAGCTTTCATTTGATCATGCATCTTATGCCAATAGGCTTTTCGCTCTTCTGGCGTTACCTTTAGCAATTGCTCATCAATTTGCTTTCTTTGCTCTAAGCGCTGTTCAAATGTGAGGTTGAGGTTATTAAGAGGATTTGGTGGCTCTGGAATAACCGCACTAGCCGTTACATATATGCCCAACCCCAAAAAAAGCCCTGTAAGCAACTTCTTGATAGTCATACCCTCTCCTTTAGCATTTAATGCTTCATTTTATGATCAATTTCGAAAAATATAGAACCTAAGGCAAGGAACTATTCGCCCGTTAATGAAATTTCAAAATGTCTGACATTTTTTTGCTCACTCAAATGCTCGGCTAATCTAGTTAAATTACCTAAGTCACTAGTTCGAATGGTCATTCGATACTCAAATGTAGTCCCGCCCTCAGGAACTCGATAGCTGACGCTTTCCAACCGAAATCCATGCTCATTTAAAAACTGCCTAACATTACTCTGACTAGGGGTGTCATTCCTATCATATGCAATCGCATTGTTCGCATAGTAATGCGATGGTATTTTTGCTTCAATCCATCGAAACAAAGATAAGGTAATTAATACCAACAGGGTGGCGAGTGCTGCGGGAAAATAAAAACCGATTCCCACCAAGATTCCAATTGCTGCAGTAATCCAAATGGAGGCCGCAGTAGTAAGGCCGCGAACATTTAGACCCTCCTTAAATATCACTCCCGCACCTAAAAAACCAATACCAGTCATTATTCCTTGGGCCATCCGCGTTGGATCCGTTCTAAATAACTCCAGATCAACTTCGGGAATCCATACCGACTGAAATGCTGTGACAGTCATCAGAAGCGCCGAAGCTAAACAAACCAAAGCGTGCGTTCTAAAACCTGCTGGGCGACCATGAAAGCTCCTCTCCAATCCAATCAAACCACCGGCAAGCATGGCGGCTAATAAGTGAGCGGCAATAACTGGAGAGGCTGAAGAAAGAATGCTCATTTTTATAATCCATGAATATCTATAATTTATGCATCATACGCTCACCATTGCTAATGAGGACTTGTTAAGCAACGCCTAATTGAATGAGGCCTAAGAGTTCAAATCCAGTCTGCAGACAACAATCTTAATCGTGCCTGAATATGGGGAGAGCCATGCCCGTTACTAAAAATTAAGCCGCCCATAGGCGGTCTATTATCAGAGAATGTATTAAATACACTTATATAGGCGTCGCATACTCTCTATTTTCCAGTACTGACGCTCGGCAGCCTCAAACTGCTCGGTGAAGTCACCTTTATGCGTCACTTGGAATATGTGCAAGACTCTATGCGCTTGATCATGCTTAGCTAATGCTGCTAAGGTCAAAAAGTAAAACGCCTTCTTTAAATCCTGGGCAATAAACTCGCCCTTTCCGTATAGCGACCCCAAGGTATAAGCACACTGGCGGCTACCTTCATTGGCGCCAACAGCAAGAAGCTCTGCGCCTCGCTCAACATTGCGAGGAACGCCCTGCTCCATACCCGTACCAAGAACATAAATACTACCTAGGTTGCAATAGGCATCCATCACCTCATGCTTGATGGCCTTTTCGTAATACTGCACAGCAATCTTATAGTCTTGCTTAATTAGCCCCATGCCTTTTTCATGCATGAGTCCTACATTGAAAAGAGCATAGCCATTGCCAAGGGAGCTGCTGGCATTTTGAAATTCATAAAACTTCTCCAACTGCTCTGCGGTGAGCTTGCCATCCCAGCACATCTTGGTTAACGCATAAAGAGCATCGTCATTCAAATCATTTTGAGCCAAATCCATAAAAATCTCATAAGCCGCCTCATTACGACCGCGCTCTAGATTGCTTTGCCCCAATTCTATTGATGCCAACTTGAACTCCTTAATATTTTGAAAAAATGATTATATTTAATTCGTAAGACTAATGCTTTTGCGGATTGTCAAAGTATTGATCAATAGCTGAAGTTACCTCTTTATCAGCCCCGAAGTACATGTGATAACCACTAGTGCAGGGATCGTTCATTTCATATTCCCCCGTCTCAATATTTACGTACTTGATATTCGCTTTATCAAATTGAACAAGTCGCTCATAAGCAGCATAAGAATTTTTTGGTTGCGTATTAACACACCCATCCTCCTCATGATGAAGAAAAAGCATGGGCATCGATAGCGGCGGAGAAAATGATATTTCATTTCTAGCGGCACTAATAATTAGGCCATCCACCATACCAACTTGACTGAATTCTTGCAGGTACTGAATATATGCATTTAAGCTCAAGGCACCATTGCTATGCCCCATCAACCAAACTGGCAAACCAGTTCTATTTTTGTAATACTGAACTACGGATTGAATACGGGATAAATGATCTGCGCTACCCCTCTGGGTCATCCAATACAGTTCATTAGGGCTATCCATAAAAACCACATCAAACTTACCTGACGAGAGCTTTGGATTTGTTAACCCAATGAGCATCCTTGAAAATGAATCGATCATTGCACCAGTATTTGCCTTCAATCCAATCCTGCCCCACCCGCCTGAAAGATAAATAATGACCTGTTTTGCTTTGACACCCGGGTAGTACATGGTCATGATGGGTTGACTTGAATAAAAAGCTCCTGTGTGCAAGGGAGGAACAGCTATAACGCTTGATGCGTACCCATCGAACGATAAATTCAATAACAGACCAAAAGCAAACAGCTTTAAAACAAAATATCTCGAACTAAATCGAACAAAGGAAAGCATTAACGTCCACGCCACTGCGGCAAAGACTCAAATGTTGCAAATTTCTTTTCTAGAATCCATTGCAAACTAGCTTTTTCACTATTACTCAAAAATTTTTCACATTCTGTACTGACAGTATTTTTTAAAACGTTCTCGCCCTGACATGCCGACACCCTTTTAGCATTCATGGGTCTCTCCCATAAACTTGCGCCAGGCAAAAAACTCCAGGTCAAGCTATTTCTAGAAATTTGTTTAAGCTGCGAATAGGTAAGCCCCTGCTCAAACGCTGCCCTTAAGTACTCATTAGTTAAATCTATGCGTGAAATACCTTGATCATCAGAGCCCAAAACAACCGGCACACCAGCTTTGATGTAATCCTTTAGGGGGCTACTTGACCCCTTAACATTCAAAATCACATCGTTACTAGTCAAACAAATTTCTACAGCAATATTGTGATCTTTCATATATTGCATAGTTTCAAGTGCACCATCCTCATAGCCAATATCAACGCCATGACCAATTCGATTTGCTTTAGCAAGCTTCACTGCATCCTTAATATGATGATGCAATTGCTCCGGCGGGACTGAGCCAAAAGCCAACTCACCAGCATGTAGCGTAACTTTTGTATTCGGTGAATTTCTATTTAAAAATGCAATCATTTGCATTTGCAAATCATAATCACGAAGCGCAACTTGGCCATCCTCAGGAGACACCAAACCCACTCCCACGATACGAGGATCCGCCTTTGATAGTTCAAAGGCGTATACCAATTGCGCATAAACCTGATTTGACTGTGCATTGCGACTTGTTTGCAGAATGTAACGCATCTTTACATCGCAGCCTGCCTGAGCGTCGCTTTCACCACAACGCATTATTTTCTGATAGGCCTGCTCAACTGCGTCTAAATCTCGCACCCCTTTTTCGACTAACTTGATTAAACCAGCCTCAAGCATTTGATTGCGCAGATCCCCAAACTGCGACTGAGAGTCAATGCGATATTTACTACCCAACTCCTGAACCGCTTTACTTTGAACGGACACAGATAGCTCCAGTAGCTGAATATTTTCTCTTGCAGCACGATTGGCAACCTCAGCAAGCAATACGGCTTGCGACTCACCAGCGCCAGCTACACCCCCAAATAATGCAAAGCTGTTAAAAAATTGATCGTGCCCAGAGCGGTTACTTGCAGACAAATTCCTAACCGATAAACCATCTATCGCTTTTTCTCGAAAGTCTTTAGAAATATCTTTTACTAAAAGATCATCGGTGCCGCTTTTGCATGGGCTTGGGTACAGACGATATGTTGAACCATCAATACAGTAGTTCAAATTTTTTGCAATATCTAAATATGTCTCGGCATACACAGCGCCCGATAAATGACTGTGCAGATCCGCCCCTTTTGGCATCAACTGCAGAAATTGCCTGAGCATTACGGGTCTATCTTTAAACTTTTCAAACCAAATTCCAACTGGAGTTGCTTGTTGCGCAAAAACATTTCCAACTAGCAGCATTAAAAATAGCTGACTAATGTATAGAATTTTTTTCATACTATTAAATACTTAAATTAAACAGGTTGATAGTAAAACGTTCCGCCTAGGGCTGATCTCTCTAAAGCAGTTGTTTTGGGCAAAATTTCAGAAGCTCCAACCAATAATGCTCCATGATTGGCATCAATGTAATTAGCGACCTTATCTAGAACGGCTACTTGGGTTTTTTGATTAAAGTAAATCAATACATTTCTTAACATCACCAAATCATACTTTTCTGGCATAGACCACTCAGAAATCAAATTCAAAGAGGAAAATGTCGTCATTGCCCTAATAGATTGATTAATTAAGTAACTTCCGTTGTCATCTACAGTGAAATATTTATCTTTAAAAAACTGATCAATTCCACGACTCACCTCATGCGCAGTATAGATCCCAGATTTGGCTTTATCGAGCATTGCCTTTGATACATCTGTTCCATGGATGGCGATATTCCAATCTTTCAATTGTGGAAAGTATTCCTTAATCAAGATGGCAATACTATATGCTTCTTGCCCTGACGAAACCGCGGCATTCCAAATGCGGATCGTCTTAGATGTTTCATTATTTTTAATGATTTCCGGAATCAATATTTCCTTTATGCCATCAAACACATGCTTGTCGCGGAAAAAAGAAGTTTCATTGGTGGTTAACAATTCAAATACTTTCCAATGAAGAACGCCAACATTGTTTTGCGTTAGATACTTTATCAGGGAGAGCACGCTATCGAACTCACTATTCTCAATTAATGGCAATAAGCGAGATTCAATTAAGTACTGCTTGCTCTCATCCAATGTGATGCCAAGATGCTCTTCTAGCAATTGGTAAAACTTGGGTAAATATACTTTTAACACTTTTAATACCCTATGCTAGATCTAATTTGCATAAATTGATTTGCTCTGCAATTGCGTTGATGTTCATCACTTTTGACGCAAGACCTGCATTTGAAACAGACCCTGGCATACCCCACACCACACTACTTTGCTCGTCTTGAACAAAAATTAAACCTTTTTGATTGGAAATTGCATGACAGCCTTGTAAACCATCTGAACCCATGCCGGTCAAAACAATAGCCAAAACTGCTGAACCGTACACTTGAGATGCCGAGCGAAAAAGAACGTCTACAGAAGGGCGACAATTATTTTCAGCCGCCTTACTGTTTAAATGAATTGCAATGTCCGCCCCTACTTTTGTTAATGCCATATGAAGGCCGCCTCGGGCAATATATACATAACCCGGAATTGCTATTTCACCGTGCTCAGCCTCTTTAACTCTTAAGTTACTAATGGCTTCTAATCTAGTGGCCAACGAAGCAGTAAAGCCTTCTGGCATGTGTTGCACTATGAAAATAGGGATATTTAGAGTGGGTCTAATTTGCTTTAGTAATTCTATTAACGCTATAGGACCACCCGTTGAAGAGCCAATACAAATTGCTCGCACATCACTTAGACGCTCAAGGTAAGTTCTTTCATTTTGATGAACACCATTTGTAACCCCTACCTCTTGTTGTGTGTTGGTTGGATTTTTTCTGAGGTTTAACTGTTTACGAGAGATTCTTTGTCCTGCATGATGAATGATTTTGGGAATCAGATCACTCTCCACAACTCGACCGATATCAGAGATGCTTACGTTTGTATGATCTGGCTTAGCAACACAATCGCTTGCGCCCACTGAATAAGCCTCAATCGCAGCCTCGCTATCATCATGCGCATGAGAGGCAAACATAATGATTGGTAAATCTCGGTGATTTTCTCGAATATTTTTTAATGCTTGAATGCCATTTATTTTTGGCATTTCCGTATCAAGAATGACGACATCGGGTGATAGCGATTCAACCGCGTTAGCCGCATCTTCGCCATCAACCGCGTACCCAATAACCTCAATTTGATCGCAACCCTTAAGGCATTTGGTGACAATTTTTCTAATGACAGCAGAGTCATCAACAATAAGAACACGTATCTTGCTTGTAATCAAAACAGTAGTCCTTAAAAATTCACCCGATATTTTATTTAGATAAATGCGAAGGATAAGTTAATAAAAAGGCTTACCAAACCCAAGGGAATGGCAAGCCTAGTTGTCCCAAAAATCAATTTTTCGATTAATTAAAGTTGATATAAATCGTCTTAAAGTTTTCTGGTTTTGCACCTAAATCATTAACCGCTTGTCCAACAGCATTACGAACAACGGCAGCCTGATTTCCTTCAACATACCTTGCAGCTGCTGCAGATAATGGTTTGATTTGCATACCTTGCTCTGTAGTTGTAGCTGTAAACGGCAAGCTAACTCCTCTTATAGTGACGGCAAAGTTCGTCGAACCAGTTTCCGCGCCCGGGGCTCTATAAACAGGATCAACCGTTCTTAAGGACTTAACGTCAACGTTATTAGCTTGTGGCTTGATAGCGTAACCCTTCTCAATAACAGGTGCTTGTCCTGGTTTAAGAATAACTACTTGTGAATTAACCACTGGAACCTGATCACTCGTAGGGATTGTTCTACCAAGTTGCTGGTTTAAACGATTAGCATTTGTTTGAGCTTGGCTTGACTGTTGAGGCTCAGCATTATTGCCACCAGGGGTTGGGGTGTTATTGCCACCGGCTGGAGGTGTGTTGTTACCACCCTGACCACCTTGGCCACCACCTTGGTTACCGCCTTGAGCTCCACCTTGGCCGCCACCTTGGTTACCGCCTTGGCCACCTTGACCACCGCCTTGGTTACCGCCTTGGTTACCGCCCTGACCGCCCTGGCCACCTTGGTTACCGCCTTGGCCACCTTGACCACCTTGACCGCCTTGAGCTCCACCTTGGCCGCCTTGAGCTCCACCTTGACCACCGCCTTGGTTACCGCCTTGGCCACCGCCTTGGTTACCGCCCTGACCGCCCTGGCCACCACCTTGGTTACCACCTGACCACCTTGACCGCCTTGAGCTCCACCTTGACCA